>NZ_VLJG01000058.1:0-14120 GCF_007829415.1 Aminobacter sp. J44
CATGAACTAAGATTGAAACCGGACCACCCTATGGGGTCAGGCCAACGTAGCTGTCCCACTCCGGCGCGGCGGCCTGTTTGAGGCGATCGAAGATATCCATGATCTAGCGTTTCCTGTTGGCATCGAAAATTTGCAGACGCGCTGCGGCTCAGCCGGCGTCCCGGATCAACTCGATCTTGTCGCGGCCGCCGACGATGTCGGCGAAATCCTGCCAGACGCCATGAGCCCCTTCTTCCCACGCCGCCCGGTCCGCGGGCTGCAGCACCTTGCCGCCATGTTCGGCAGCGAGGGTCATCGAGCGTTCCTCGTCGGCAACGATCAACTCGTTGAAATGGACCGCGCCTGCAGACGCTGCTTCCTGGAAAACTTGCTTCTGCTCGTCGTCGAGGCCATTCCAGAACGGGGCTGCGAAATACACGACGCCTGACGCCCAGATATGGCCGGTTTCGGTGAGGTAAGGCACGACCTCGTAGAGCCTGAAGCCGGCATAGGCCGACTTGGTCAGGTCCATCGCGTCGGCGAGTCCGGTTTGCAGCGCGTTGTAGGTCTCCGGGATCGGGATGCCGACGGGCGTGGCGCCGAAGGCGCTCCACAGCTTGGTGTGCAGCGGGCTCTGGATGACGCGAATGCGCTTGCCGGAAAGCTGACCGGGCCTCGTCACCGGCTCCTTGGTCAGCAGGTGGCGCGCGCCGTAATTGATGAAATCGGCAACGACGAAGTTCTGGTCGGCCAGCTTTTCCTTGAGCTCCGCGCCTGTTTCACCGGTCACCGTGGCGCGAACATGCGCAGCGTCGCGAAACAGGAACGGCAGGTCGAGAAGCTGGACTTCGGGCACCCAGCCCGATAGCGCCGACACTGTCGAAAGGCTGGCCTGAACCGAGCCGAGCCGGATGCCTTCGGCCACCTCCTTCTCGCCGCCCAGCGCGGCGTTCCCGACGATGTTGAAATTGAATTGGCCGGGAAGCTTCTGCTCCACGAGATCGCGGATGCGGTGCCAGATCAGGGTCTCGGGCTTGTCGTCGCCCAACAGGGAGGCGACGGTCAAAGTGGTTTGTGCCTGCGCGCGGCCGATGATGGCGGGGGCGAAGACGAGCCCCGCACCGACCGCTGCGGTGGTGCGGATGAAGCTGCGACGGGTGAGCATGGACATGAGGCCTGTTCCGTTTGCTAGAGGATGATGGCGCCTGCGGTGAGCAGAGTGAGAGAGAGGAGAAGGGCCGCTAGATAGGGCAGGATCGCCCTGAACAGCACGCCGGCGGGCACCCTCGTCACGCCACTGACGACGAAGACGAGCATTCCGACCGGCGGCGTCAGGCCGCCGATCATCAGGTTGACGACGAGGATGACGCCGAAATGGATGGGATCAATGTTGGCCGCGACCGCCAGCGGCAGGAAGATCGGCGCGAAGAGCAGGATCGCCGCGCCGATGTCGAGCACCAGCCCGATCAAGAGCAGCAGCACATTGATGACGATCAGCATCTCCAACGGCCCCAGCCCGAAGCCGGTGACAAAGGATGACAGCAGCCCCGAGACGTTGTCGACCGCGAGAAGGAAGGCGAACGGCCCCGCCGTACCGATCAGGAGGCCGATGGCGGAGGCCTCGACCGCAGACTGGCGGAACGCGGCGTAGAGCGGCACAGTCTTCACACGCGCGCCGATGGCGAGGAAAAGCGTGTAGAGCGCGGCGAGCGCGGCCGCTTCAGTGACGGTCACGACGCCCATACGGATGCCGACAACGACGATGACGCCGAGCCCGAAGGCGGGGATGGCGGCACGCGCCGAACTCCAGCGTTCCAACGCGTCCGCGCGCGGTCGCGCCGCCTGCTCGTTTCTCGTGAGGTGTATGGCGACAGCAAGGCACAGCGCCATCACGCCGCCAGCCACGAAGCCGCCGACGAACAGCGCGCCGACCGATAGGTTCGTCGCCACGGCGAGAATGAGGAAGGCGATGGAGGGCGGTATGACGTTGTCCAGCACCGAGCTGGAAGCGATGATCGCACCGGCCTGCGCGGGCGGATAGCCGTTCCTGACCAGTTCGGGCTGGAAGGCGGCGGAGGCGAAAGCGGCGTTGGCGACCGAGGATCCCGACGCGCCGGAAAACAGCACGCTGGTCAAAAGCGTGGTCTGCGCCAGACCGGCGCGCCGATGCCCGACAAGGGAGGCGGCGAAGCGGACGATCTGCGCCGCCGTACCGGATATGGCCAGCAGGCCGCCCACGACGAGGAAAAACGGGATTGCCAGAAGGAGGAACCTCGACATGCCGGTGACGGTGTAGGACACGACCGCCTGTTCCGGCATCGGGCTGCCGAAGGCGATGGCGAGATAGGCGGCGGCGATGAAAGCGTGCGGCAGCGGCGCGGCTGACACCAGCCCGATCCCGGCGATCAGGCCGAGCACGATGCTCGGCGACAGCGCGACAGGGACCGAAACCTGAGTGGCGGCAAGATGCAGGGCAATACCCGCCGCGAGCGCCGCCATAAGGCGCACCGGCCTTCCCTCGGCAAGCCGCTGCAAAGCCAGAACCAGCACGATCAGCGCGCCGCCGGCCCCGAGGAAGCCGAAGCGTATCCATTCCGGGAGGCCGAGCGTCGGCGACACGCCGCCGAGCATCGTCGCGATCCGGGTGCTGCCGAAGGCGAGTATAAGTCCCGCGAGCACCGTGAAGATATCGGCAATGACGGAAGCGGCTGTTTGCCCACGGGGCGGCAGCCTCATGACGAACACGTCAAGGCGCATGGCGAGCGCGCTGTTGAGCGCCAGCGGCGTGCCGAAGGCGATGAGCGCGACATGCAGCCAGATGCCCAGATCCTCCGCGCCGACGAAGCCCATCCCGAAGACGTAGCGCAGCACGACCGTTGCCAGTACGACGACGAGCAGCGCCATCAGCAGCGCGGCGCAGACGCCGCCCAGTGTCTGCTCAATCCAACGCAGCCAGCGCGCAGCGAGGTGAGAGACCAGGAAGCCCCTTCTGGACGCGGTCCCGCTCACGCCGCTGGCCACCAGCGATGGAAATGATGAACCGGCCCATTGCCCTGCCCGACGGACATGGCCGCCCCTGCCTGCAATGCCCCTTGTAGGTAATCCTTCGCCTGGCCAACCGCGTCGGCGAGCGAGAGGGACTGCGCCAGCCCGGCGGCGATCGCGGCGGACAGGGTGCAGCCCGTGCCATGGGTGTTAACGGTCGCGATACGCGGCGCCGTAAAGCGCTGCACGTCATTGCCGTCGAAAAGAATGTCGGTGCTCTCGGCCCCCGTGCCGTGCCCGCCCTTGAGCAGGACCGCTCTCGCGCCGGAACGCAGAATGGCTTCGGCCTGTGCCAGCATCTCCTTTTCGGTCCCGGCAGGACCAGAATCGCTCAACAGCGCCGCCTCGGGCAGATTTGGCGTCACCAGCACGGCCAGCGGCACCAGCCGGGTCCGCAACGCCTCAATGGCGTCGGCCCGCAAAAGCCGGTCGCCCGAGGTGGCGACCATGACCGGGTCGAGCACCGGGCGTATGCCGTGGCGTTGCAGACCATCGGCGATAACCTCGATGGTCTCTATCCGCGAGGCCATGCCGATCTTCACCCCGCCGACATCCATGTCGTCGTAGATGGTGTCTATCTGTGCCGCGATCATGTCCGGAGACACATCTTCCACGGCCCGCACGCCTCTGGTGTTCTGTGCGGTGAGCGCCGTGATCACGCTGGCTCCAAATACGCCGAGCGCGGAGAAGGTCTTGAGGTCTGCCTGAATGCCGGCACCCCCGCCGCTGTCCGAGCCGGCTATGGTGAGCGCGATCTTTGTCATTGGCAGTTCTCCTTGAGGACGGCGTCGACGGCCGCGCGCATCGCCCGCGTCGCGGTGGCGATATCGGCCGCCCGGAAAATCCTCGAAATCATGGCGACACCGGACGCGCCGGCGCGGACGACATCACCGGCGCGCATCAGGTCGATCCCGGCTATAGCCCCGACCGGCATGTCCGGGCGCGCAGACCGGATGCGGGCGCGCAGCCGCGCAAAGCCGTCCAAACCGACAGGCGGGTCCGGATTGTTCTTGGAGAGCGTCTCGAACACGCCGCCGATGCAGGCATAGTCGACCGGGGCCGCCAGCGCTGCATCGGCATCGGCGTCGTTCTTGACCGTCACCCCAATGATTGCGTCAGCGCCAAGAAGACGGCGCGCCGTGGCCGGGTCGAGGTCGTCGCGGCCAAGATGAACGCCGTCCGCGCCGGTGGCGAGCGCGACGTCGACGCGGTCGTTTACGACCAGCGGCACGCCGCTCCTGGCGAGAGCCGCGCGGATCGCTGTCGCCTGTTCGAGCAGTTCGCGGGTGCTCGCCTGCTTGTCGCGATACTGGATGATCGTCGCCCCATTATCCGCCGCGATCCGCGCCAGCACGGCCAGGTCACCAATGTCGCGCAGACTTCCGTCAACGATGGCGTTCAACCTGTAATCGACCTTATGCATTTCGCACCCTCGCATTCTGGATGATGTCTTTCTCGGAAAGCCCGGACAGGACATCGAGCAGCGCTATCCCGAAGCTGGCCGGCCCCCGCGCCTCGCGGGCCGCGATATCTGCCGCGACCCCCATGACGAGCATAGCCGACGCCGCAGCGATGATGGGATCGTCCCCGACCGCGGTGAAGGCCGCGATCACCGCGCCCGAAAGGCAACCCGTTCCTGTCACCTTCGCCATGAAGGGATGACCGTTGCCGATCAGCAGCCTTGTGTCGCCGGACTCGATGCGGTCTTCCTCCCCGGTCCGCACTCCGACCACGCCGGGCGGCACCTGGAGCAGCCGATGCTCGGCTGCGTTGGCACGCAAGATCGTTGGCGATCGCGCCAGCAGGTCCTGCGCTAATGCCGCCCGAACCGCGGAATAATCGCAATGGGCGGGATCGAGCACCCAAGGCTTTCCTCCTTCCTCAGCCCCATCGAGGGCGAGGTCGATGGCCTCGCGCCTTTGCGCATCCAGCGTGCCGAGATTGACGACGAGGACGTCGGCTTTCCCGACGAAGGTCTGCACTTCCTCAGGTGAGGAGGTCATGGATGGAATGGCGCCCAACCCCGACAGACCGTCGGCGATGAGCTTCTGCACCACCGTGTTCATCAGACAGTGAACACGCGGCGGCCTTGCCCGCACGCGATCCAGCAGGTCGCAGGCCTGCTTCGGCAAATCCGCCGCCGGGAACGGGTGCGCGCTCATCGCAGTTCGACCGCGATGTCGTCGAGCGCCGGTGCGGCCTTGATGAGGCCGTTCTCAGCCAGGAACTTTCCGAAACGCTCGTAGCGTCCGCTATCCAGCGCGGCTGGGCGCTTGGCGAAACGCGGCAGCGTGTCCGACCACGCCTGCCAGTTCAGCTCATCGTCGAGATCGGGATAAGCGCGGATGAAGAGTTCCCAACTCTCCTGCGGATGATTGGTGAGATAGATCGCGCCCTGCTCGACCACGTTCAGAAAGCGGGTGAGGCGGTCGTCCGACACCAAGTCAGGGCGGGTGACGAAGATCAGTTCGTCATAGACGGGGACGCCGTGATCCTCGGGAAAGAACGCCTTGCCCTCATGACCCTCCAGCCGCATCTGCGTCAGCTCGAAATTGCGATAGCCGCCAATGGTCGCCTCGACCTTACCGCCGATCAGCGATGCGGTCAGCGCGAAGTTGACATTCACGAACTTCACGTCCGCGGGCTTCACGCCCGCGCTCGACAGCATGGTGGACAGGATCACGTCCTCGAAGCCCGAAACCGAAAAGCCAATGCGCTTGCCGGCAAGGTCCGTGAGGTCATCAATCGGGCCGTACGCCAGAACCGTCAGCGTATTGAGCGGGGTTTCGACCAGCGTCCCAAAGCGCACCAGCGGCACCCCGGCCTCATGATCGAGATAGAGATTGGGCTGGTAATGCACGCCGATTTCGGCCTGTCCCGAGGCGACGGCGCGCGGCACGATCGAGGGATCCGCCGGCGGCAGCAATTCGACCTCGAGACCCGCTTTCTCAAACAATCCGAGCTCTTTCGCGACGACGAGAGGTGCATGGTCCGGATTGACGAACCATTCGAGCAAAACAGTCAATTTGTCCTGGGCGGCAGCCGGGCTCGCCAGAATGAGGCTGGCAGCCAAAGCGAAGGCAGTCTTGCAGATCATTAGAATCTCCGTTTTTCGGGTGAAAGCGAGGGGGTCACTGTTCCTTCGCCCAGGGCGTCAGGTGTGGCGCGAGCGCGTCGACGACATGGCGCAGCAACAGCGTGAGGGCCGCGAGGATGGTCATGGCGGCGAAGACCATGTCGGTCTGCATGCGGGCATTGGCCTGGATCATGACGAAGCCGAGCCCAGCCGACGCGCCGACCCATTCGCCGACCACTGCACCAAGGGGTGCCAGCGGCGCGGCGACGCGCAGGCCGGACACGAGCGACGGCAAGGCGAGCGGCACCCGCACATGCAGCAGCGCGTGCCAGTGGCTGGCATCGGTCAGCGCCGTGGCGTCGAGCAGGTCCTGGTCGATGCGGCGCAGGCCGTCAGCAAATGCCGATGTCACCGGGAAGAAGATGATGAGCGTCGCCATCATCACTTTCGAAGCCATGCCGAAGCCCAGCCAGATGACCAGCAGTGGCGCGATGACGAAAACGGGGAACGCTTGCAGCACTAGCACTATCGGCCAGACCCGCCGACCGAGCCGGGGCAGCGCCGCCATGCCGAGAGCGGTCAGGGCTCCGAGGATGGAGCCGAGCGCGAAACCCGCGAGGATTTCGGCAAGCGTGACCAGCGTATTCTCGAACAGATAGGCAGGTTGCCGCCGCATGGCGGCCAGCACGTCCAGCGGAGTCGGGAGAATGTATCGCGGCGGCGACCAGATCCAGACAATCGCCTGCCAGACGCCGAGCAATGTCACCAGCGTCCGCAGTAGGGAGGAGAGCGTTCCCATCCGGCCGGCTTCAGCCGGTTGGTCTGGTGCAGGCGATAGAATTGTATGGCATTGGCGACCTCCTGATTGTCATCATAGAGATCCAGGCAGAGCGAAGAATTGGGAAAGGGGCGGCGGCGAACCCTTGTTCCGTTCCTACGCCGGTATGACCCGGATCAGGTTCAAGGGTCCGGCTCACCGCCATCTCAGCGTCGTTCGACGCCCCCCTCGGAATGGGGTGATCTATTCAGGGAAAGGGAACGGCGTCAAGGTGACTTCGCCCGATAGTGCCAATACTTCAACGTTTAAGTGACAACGCCGTATTGCGCGTCCGCTACAATTGCTGGCGGTGACGTTGGGGGCAGGCCAATCCATGGAAGAAGTTAGCATCATCGGCGTCGATTTGGCTAAGAACGTGTTTCAGCTTCACGGGAGGACGGCAGATGGCATGTCTGCAGTTTACCAACAGTATAGACAAATCAATAACTTATATGGAGAAAGTTAGACGACAGTCCCGCCCCCTCCGCCACGGGATCGGCCGAGCAAGCTTGATGCTCGTTCGGCCTGGGGCCTCGAAACGCGTTTACCCACACGTTCGCAAGCACGTGCTCGACTAATCCGTCTCGCGCAGCCGGATTCTCGTAAAAGAACCCGGTCAGATAGTCGTCAATTCGATGGAAGCCCGGGCGTCCCACAGCAACGATACCGAGAACTGCCCGCTCCATGCGGTTCCTGAGCGACCCGTCGATCACCGCGTCGACGATCCATGAAATCCGGGTCGTATCGGTCGGCGTGCCGTACCTCGACGGACCAATCCGTTCGACCAGTTGGTGAGCGAGCGCCATGCTGATCCCCAGGCCGCGGACGAGGACCGCGGCCTGGTAGGTGCGCCGGCTGGAACGCGTCGCGTCATCCACGTCAAGGTCGGACAGGGATGGCGGTTCGGAACCTGCCAAGGAACACAACTGGTTCCAGTCGCGATAGCCGAAGAGCTTAGCGACAACCTCCAGCGATCGTCTAAGAGACAGCTTTACTCCTTGCATCGCCAGCTCCTTTCGGAGCGCAGCGGCCACGGCCTTTGGGCGAGAGGTGTTCGTAAAGTGGATGCGCATCGACGTTCTCCATCACGGATGGAGCCCGCACGATCCATGGAAAACGTGTTGAAAGGCGCGCCTGGCCTTCATGGGGCCTGCCAACGAACAGTCGGCTTGGTCTGCGGCGGGCTACTGGGTCGGCCCTCGACCCAGCGGAGAGAATACCGCGTCACGTTTCTCCGTCAATGCCCCTGGCTGAGGATGCGCGCCTTGATCCAAATGTCGCGTGATTTCTGTTGTCGTTTAGGCAAGCTTTGCCGCAGCAAAGCCAAAACCTCTTGCTTCAAATAAGCTGCGGCGCATCATTGGGGCTAACGGACGGCATCGAAAGGCAAAAGAACGCCCACCAAGTGGGCACGCGTAAGAAATCGCACTGACAGGCGGCGGCCAGACAATCTCGGCTAAAAAATCTCCTTGGGCACCCAAGGAACTTGAACCCCGAAACGTCTAAGGGTGCATGAGAAGGCTGCGGACCTGATGGAAGACACCGACGAAACGATCCTGGTGCTTGCGCGCAATGGCGACCGCGCAGCCTTCGCTCGTCTTGTCGAGATGCACTACGACATGTTCTTTCGCGTGGCGTACAGACATCTCGGCAATCGCGCGGATGCGGAAGACGTCGCGCAGGAGGTGTGCGTGCGTCTGGGAGGTTCGATCCGAACGTTCCGAGGAGACTGCAGCCTGTCGTCGTGGCTGTACAGGCTCGTCGTCAACGCGGCTTGCGACCACCAGCGCAAGGCAAAGAGAGGGCGAAACCTCACTCAGGCGGTCGCCGCCGAGCATGAGGTGTCGGGAGGATACGAAGGCGAGAACGACAACGATGCGGCAACGCGTTTGTGGGAAGCCGTCAGGACGCTTCCGGAAAAGACCCGTCAGGCCGTCGTTCTCGTCTATTCCGAAGGCCTCAGCCACCTGAAGGCCGCGGAAGCGCTGGAGTGCTCCGAGGCGACCGTTTCCTGGCACATCCATGACGCAAAGAAAAAGCTGAGGGCCTTGCTGGCTGAACCGGAGGGCGCGACCTATGCACGATGAATTCGAAATCCTGCGGCAGGCCAGGCCCGTCAAGCCGTCTTCGGAAGCCCGGAAGAAGGCTCTGTCAGCGGCCATGACCGCCTATGACGAAGCCGACGAAAAAAACGTCAGCGCGACCCAAGGTTCCGACACCGTCAAGCGTCTCTTGTCCAAGACGTCTAACGGATGGAGGGACATCATGAGGAAGTGGCTTTGGACGGGGGCGGCGTCAATGGCGGTTGCAAGCGCAGCCTTCTTCGTCGTCGGCGGGATGTACACGCAGTACATGCGAGACAGCGGCCTTGCGGTCGTTCAGGAGATGGCCTCCCACCCGGCAGGCGGAGCCGCCTTCAGAAACGACGGCATCGTCCCCATCGCGCCGCAGCCAGCTCCGCCGGCTCGCAAGGCGATGGAAAGCATGGTGATGGCCGAGCGCGGCGTTGCGGTTGCTCCCGCCTTCGTCGGCAATTACCCGTCGCCAGTCATGGATCGTCTGCCGTCGTCCATGCAAAGCCGCGACCGCGTGCGGGAGTTTAAGGGCAGCGGAGTAAAGAGCGTCGCCGAGCATCCGGTCTCGACGTTCTCGGCCGACGTGGACACCGCTTCCTATTCGATGGTCAGGAGCCTGCTCAACATGGGGCAGCTGCCCAACCCCGACACCGTGCGCGTCGAGGAGCTGGTCAACTACTTCCCCTATGACTGGCAGCTCCCGGAAACGCGCGATGAGCCGTTTCGCCCGACGGTAACGGTTATGCCCTCGCCCTGGTCGCAGGGGCGGAAGCTGATGCACGTCGCGATCAAGGGATACGACGTGATCCCTGAGACGCGGCCGCAGGCCAATCTCGTCTTCCTGATCGACGTGTCGGGATCGATGAACGCGCCTGATAAGCTGCCGCTTCTGAAGAACGCCTTCCGCATGCTGGTCGCCTCGCTCTCGCCGGACGACAAGGTATCGATCGTGACGTATGCCGGGCATGCGGGCGTGGTGCTCGAGCCGACCTCGGCGAGCGACACGGCAGCCATCTACGCGGCCATTGACGGGCTTACTCCGAGCGGCGGCACGGCAGGCGAAGCTGGCCTCAACACCGCCTATCGTCTTGCCTCCAAGGCGTTCATTGAAGGCGGGGTGAACCGGGTGATGCTGGCGACCGACGGCGACTTTAACGTCGGGCAGACGAGCGATGAGGACCTGAAGCGCACCATCGAACGCCACAGGGAAAGCGGCGTGTTCCTCTCCGTCCTCGGGTTTGGGCGCGGCAACTACAATGACCAGCTGATGCAAACGATCGCGCAGCACGGCAACGGTACGGCCGCCTACATCGACACGCTCGCGGAAGCGCAGAAGGTGCTGGTGGACGAGGCATCCTCGGCCGTCTTCCCGATCGCCAAGGACGTGAAGTTCCAGGTCGAGTTCAATCCGTCCATGGTATCCGAGTATCGCCTCATCGGCTACGAGACGCGTGAGCTTGCCCGTGAGGACTTCAACAACGACCGCGTCGACGCGGGCGATATCGGCTCCGGCTCTTCGGTAACGGCAATCTACGAGATCACGCCAAAGGGCAGCCCGGCCGCGCTTATCAGCGATCTTCGTTATGGGAAGCCGCAGGGCGCGGACGTCCCGGGAGAGGCTCAGGGCGAATACGCCTTCCTCAAGATCCGCTACAAGCTGCCCGACGAAGACGAGAGCCGGCTGATCGATAAGGCTGTTACGGACGACGACGAGGTCGAGTATTTCGCCGACGCGCCTCAGGACGTCCGCTTCTCGGTCGCCGTCGCGGGTTTCGGACAGAAGCTGCGTCGTGATCCGTCCCTCGCGCAGCACTCGTGGGAAGAGATCAAGGCGATGGCGGCCAGCTCCCGCGGAAACGATTCCTATGGCTACAGGTCATCTTTCCTGTCGCTGGTCGGGCTGGCACAAAGCCTCGACAGGGCAGCTGTTGCTCCTCGATGACGGCGAACTGCCGGGGCCAAGGCGCGCTCCGGCAGTCTGTCCTTAGTGAGGGGCGGGATCGTTCACGTCATATTCGAGAGCTGTGACCGGGAGCCGGATTTCGACCTCAAGCCCCTCAGGTCGATAATTCCAGACGGCATCTCCGCCAACGCTCTGCGCGAAGGCCTGCTTAATCATCCTGGAACCGAACCCGTTGCTCTTCGGCTCCGCAACGCCCGCGACGTTGCTCTCGCTCCACTTCAGGAAGAAGTGCTTCTCCTCTGCGGGCTGACCGTAGCCCCATACTATCCGGACCTTGCCAGATGGAAGCGTGAGCTGGGAGGGGAGCTTCACAGGCGGGCCATCGAGTTCGAAGCGCCCGGTTCCGTCCCTGAATGGTGCGGTGGCGATATTGCGGATCAGTTCGCCAACGTCGATGCCTGCCCAGTTGGTCTGCGCCAGAAGCGACTGCACCTGAGCGAGAGCCATCAGCCTTCGTTCGAAGTCCTGGTAGCGTTCCTTCTCAACGTGGGGCCGCAGCGTGTTCGATGCGATCGCGCCGACGACAGCCAGCGAGTTTTTCATCCGGTGCGCCAGCTCGTCCATAAGCAGCTGCCGTTGCTGCCTTCCACGCTCTCTTTCGATGGCGAGGGCCGCGATCTTCACGAGAAGCGTGACGATTTCGATTTCGTGGGGCTTGGGCGAGCGCGGCTCACGATGGTAGATCGCGAATGTCCCGAGCACAGTGTTCATCCGGGACATGATGGGAGTTGACCAGCACGCTCTATGGCCGTGTTCCCGAGCGAGATGGCGGTATTTGTCCCAACGACTGTCAGTATCGATGTCAGAAACGTAGACGGGCTCCCCGTTGTAGGCGGCCGAACCACAGGAGCCGGCGGTCGGGCCGATCTCAAGGCCATCGATGGCGCGGTTGTAGCTGTCAGGCAGGCTGGGAGCAGCCATGTGACGGAGCCGCTTACCGTCATCGTCCAGCAATAGGATCGACGCGCGCGCCAGTCTTCGAATACTGCTCGATCGTCCTGACGAGGCTCGTCAGCGTTTCCTTCAGCGGTCTGTCCGCCGCCATCATGTTCAGCGTGGCGTTCTCGGCCTCAATGAGCGCCATCTGCCGCTCGGCTTCCTGTTGCCGATCCTGGGCATGTCGGAGCAGTCGCCGATACTCGTAGGCGATCCAGATTATGAGGGTCGAAACAAGCGCGTATTGGATGAGTGCGGGAGCCGTAAAACCGTCAGGCACATGAGCGGAAAGCATCCAGGCCGACAGAGCGAGGCCCAGGGCGGCACAGACGATGCCGGCCGCGGCGCCGCCCACGATCGCCGTCACCATTGTCGCGAACAGAAAGGCCGGGAACGGCGGCGCGGACGGCTCAAAGACTCCCGTCACCAAGCGAACGCCCGCCGCAACGGCGGCACAGAGGCCCGCCAGCGCAAAGGATTGCCATGTCCAAGGCTTGACAGTGACTGCCGGGAACCTTGCGAAAACTCGCGTGCCTGCCTGAGGCATCGGCATCTCCTGAAAGAGATGTCGAAACGCTAGTGGCGGGAGCGAAGATTGCGACTATGAGGCCCCGTCAATCTTTTCTTCGCGCCGACTTCAAGATGGCGAACGAGGGTTAATGCGCAGTTTTTAAGTGTACAGCTTCAGTGGCCGCTAGAGACGAACTCGAGAACTCTTGTTATATGGCCAAATGGACTTTTGTTCGGGGGGGCGACATATGAGGAACGCAGTCGTAGCGGCTCTTATGCTGGGACTGGTGGCTACGGCGAACGCTGAAGGACTGAACGTCGGTCCCGTCATAGACGAGCTCGGTCAGGTCGTACCGGATGTCAGGAAGACGCTAACGAAGCGAAACAAGGCATCGGACTTCAGCATCCTCAAGTTCAATTACTGGACCCATCGACAGGCCTACCAGGAAGACCTGGACGAAGCTCTCGACGAGGCGTTCTCCTCGCTCATGCCGGACGTCTACGGACCGACGCGCTCCGCCGTGAAGGAGTTCGACCAGGCCATCGCGCACGGCAAGAACGAAATCTCCGAGCTGAAGGTGAAGCAGCTCACCGCGCCTGACGCTGCATCGGGAGGCACGCTCATAGACCGCGCTCTGCGGCGATCGGTTCCGTCCGGCTCCAAGGAGGGCATTCAGAACAAGATCGCTGAGATCGAGAAGGAGATTTCCGAGGTTGAGAGATCGAAAGCTGAGCTGATCGCCAGCTTCAGCCAAAAGCTGGCGATCGAGTACGGAGTTTCCATTGCTCCGGAGCAGGCAAAGGCCGCGCTCTACCAGGTGAACGGCAAGTCGATCATTGAAGCGGTGGTGGCGATCAGCGTCCTTCTCGATGTCGAGAAGCGCCTGAAGGAAATCCTCGCGCTCGGCATCGAGCCCGCCGTCGCGAGCAAATATTACGGCATCGCTGCGCTCAATCGCCTTATCGTCCTCCGGATGCACGAGCGCCACCTCGCGAGCTACGAGAAAGACTGGTTTCCCAAGCTCAATGCAATGGAGGCAGATAATCAGGTCGAGATGGAAAACATCCGAAAGACCATCAAGAACGCGAAAGTGGAGGCGAACGCAAAGGCGGCCAGGGCCAACCTTGCAGCCCGAGAAAAGATTGCAAGCACCATCACGAAGTACCGCCGCGTGCTGACCGATCGCCTCAAGGTGACGCAAAAAGCGCTCGAGAAGGCGCGGGAGGACGCGGAGGTCGCGTTCCAGACCCTGATGACGCTTGAAACCGCAAGTCAGCTCGGGAGGCTCTATGAAGAAAGCACAGCCGAGATCAATGCGCTGATGCAAATCAAATCACCCGAACTGCTTCCGCTGGACGACTCCACGCTTGAGCAGTTCATTCAGATTTCCGACGAGATGCTCGGAAGCTGAGCCTGTTCCCGTAACTCGCCAGTGGGCTAACTAAGGGGAACCAGATGAAGTATTTCATGCGGCTCGCGACAAGCCTGGCGCTGTCATTGAACCGCGCCGGGATTGCCGGAGGCTCCCCCTCTTGAGATTAAGGAGCCATCATGACGAAACGGAACGGCAATACCTATTCACCTGAAGTGCGCGAGCGCGCGGTTCGAATGGTTCTGGAGCACCGGGGCGAGTATGCTTCGGAATGGGAAGCTATCAATTCGATCGCTTCGAAGATCGGCTGCACCGGGGAGACGCTTCGCGGTTGGGTGCGGCGTGC
>NZ_VLJG01000059.1:0-14025 GCF_007829415.1 Aminobacter sp. J44
GGCGGCTTGCGGCACTTCCCACCCGCGACGCGATGCTGCCGATCGTCTGCGTCCTGAGCGAGGTTGCACGTAGCGGCATGCCCCTGTCGCAGCTTACCGCCAGCGGCCGGCTGCGCGAGGTGCCGAGCCGGGCGAGCGCGCCGTTCCTCGACAGGCTGGAGCATGACGACGCCTACCGGCGCGAATTGCTCGCCGATCTCGGCATGATCGACAGCGTCGACGCCCGCGACGGCGTCCGCATCCTGTCCGCCGACGGCCGCACCGTTCACTTCCGCGTCTCCGGTAACGCGCCCGAGGTGCGGTGCTACGTGGAAGCCGCCGACGAAGGGCAGGTCGTCGCCCTGCTTCGTTGGAGCCTAGACATAGCTCGGGCGGAGATTGACAAGCTCGAGACGGCCCGATGAAAGCGATCGTACGCCCGATAGATGTAAAAAATGGGCTCGGGAACGACCGGCGTTGGGTCACGATATCTAACGGCCGAATAGAGAAGGGCCTGCGGACAATCCTTCCGCTTTAACGAGGCTGGAACGATGACCGCATCCCGACTTTGCAGGTTGCTGAAACGTCGAAGAAGTTCCTGCCGGGCGGGTGTCATCCACAGATGCACAGGTGTGAATGAAACAATCTGTAACGGATCGCGACGAAGCGTAACGCTTTGGTAGCCAGGAATCGTTGGGGATTATTTCGGGCTGTTGCGGCCGGCAGGGCGGCGTGACAGCCTGATTGCATGATCACGAAAAAGACAGCGCTGAAAGAAGCTGGCCGGTTCGCGGTTGCGCTCGATGGACCGCTGGGGCGGCGTGCGATGCAGCCGGTCATCCGCGATTTTCTTCCGTTGTTCCGGGAACTGCGCGCATCAGGAGCGAGCTGGAGCCAGATCGCTTCCCTCCTTGCGGCCGCCGGCGTGCGATCGGGCTCGGGGCAGCCGCTCGCCAACAGCGTCCTGCGTGCGATGGTGTCGCGCGCGGAACGGGAGGCACTGGCATCCGACAGCGAGAAGAAAGAGGCCGCGACGAGCGGGCAACCTTCCGGCCGGCGTGTGAGGGTATCGAAAACCATTTCGCCGCGCCTGACCGCAGCAGCACCCCAGCCACATGGTGTAACCCAGCCTGCTGCGTTGGGGGATGTCGCCAAGCGTATCCGGCGGGCATCTGCGTTGCGGGGGCAGACCCCGGCATGATGGCAGGTCGCTCTGCCCCGCTTCCCGACGATTATCTGCAGAGGCTTCGTGATGAGATCGTACCCTGGCTGCGGGTTCTTGGGCTGTTTCCCGGTGATGTCGTCGATGAGCTGGCGGCGGCCATGGTGGATTTCCTTCATTGCCGGAAGCTCGATGCGGGTTCGCATACTGCTGGCACTGTAAAACGCGTGCTGCTGGAACTGGCAACCGAGTCCAGGATCGACGCCAAGTTGACGATCATGGACGAATTCGTACTCGGCGCCTTCTTCGGTGAAGTCCCAGGCGCGAGCATTGAACTGTCCATCGACGGCGACGGACAGCATCGACGTCTCCTGCCCGAGGGGGAAGCGCGGTTCGCTGCCACGTTCAAGACACTGTCGCGACTGGGCGACAACGGCATTCCGTCAACGGGCGTGGTTTACCGGCGCCGTGCCGAAACCCTTGCCGACCGAATTCCGCCCGATGCGTCGCCGGGCGATCTGGCTGGGTTCGTTGCGGCGCTTGCCACCATCGTTCTGGAAGGCGCCGGCACGCCGGTACGGAAGACGCGCCGGATCGGATTGATCGCTGACCGTCTCGTAGCGGTGGGCAGTCTCGGGAACATATCCGTGTCCTCGGCGCTCGGCAGCCACTTTGCCGGGCTCGACCTCCCTGGGCAGGTTGCCTTCATCGGCGAGATTGCTTCGTTCTGTCTTGAAGATGCGGATGTCGCTGGCGAGCTGTCACACGCGCTTGTGCGTCTCATCTTCGAGGAGTCCCTCGACCACGTCGCTCTGAGCGAGCGTCGTGTGGTCCTGAAGCTGTTCGCCCGCTTCTTTCCGGATGCACTGACGGGCTTTGCCAGGGGCCTGACAGAGCGGGTCGGGCGCCAGTATCGGCTGGAGAACGATGCGCGTTCGGCACGGCGCGATGCCCGGCGCTGGCACGAGGCACATGCCGGGTGGAAGCTGATCGACGCCGTTCTTGAGATCGTCTGGCCCGATCCAGGCAAGGGAATGGGACCCCGGCAGCGTGCTGCCGCGGTTGAGATTGTTCGGGCGATGATCGCGTTCTTCGGCGGAGGTGATCAGGCGGAAGGCGAGGAAGAGAAGGCAGCGATACGCGGATCACGGATACGCAGGCAAGTAACCGATGAAGGGCTGGAAAGCGCAGACGTGGCAAACGTTGCAAACGTCTCGGTCAACCGCGAGCATGTCGATGTGCTCGCATCGCTGCGGTCGGCAATCCACAAGCTCGACATTGTGCTTGGCGTTCTTGATCGCCGCGCGCTGTTCGAGCTTGAGCCGAATTCTTCCAGCGACCACGCAGTCCGAAAGGAACTGGACGAACTGCGACGTGCGATCGGCGCCCTCCAGCTGTGGCGACGCGAGCTGACTTACAAGCGGCAGCGCGGCGAGTATGAGAGGGACGCTTCATCAGAGCCGCGCGCAACCGGTGCCCGAATTGCGCTGCCACGCATGCCGCAGGTCAAGGCCGAGGGGCTGGCCGAGAACGAGACGGCAATCCGGAAAATCATCGCCGCGGCCCAAGTGCTGGTTCCCAACATTTCCTGACCAGACCGGCGGGCCCTGTCTGTCCCCGTAGTTTTGACGTTCTGATGTCGTTACGGCGGTTTTCGTGGCGGCTGCGATCACGCTGATCCTGTGTTCAACAACGCAGGATCAGCAGCGTGACGACTACAGGCAACACAGCATTGGCAGAGCCGGCCGGCGGCCCACCGCCGCTCCGGACATTAAGTTTCTGCACGGGAATGGCGGGCGATAAGGCGGCGTTTCAGCTGGCCGGAATCGCCTGCGAGATGGTCGCGGTGGCGGAGATAAATCCGCTCGCCTCGGCGGTTCTCGCCCAAAAATTTCCCAACGTTCCGGATCTCGGCGACATCACCAATCCCGCCATCGACTGGAGTTTTTACCATGGCAAGATCGACATCCTCACCGCAGGCCTGCCCTGCCAGCCCCATTCAATCGCCGGCAAACGCAAGGGAACCGGCGACATCCGGGACCTCACGGACCCGTTTTGCGACATCGTCGAGAAAGTCCAGCCGGAGTGGATCCTTGTCGAGAACGTCGAGGGGTACCGAAGTTCGGAAGGCGGCAAGGCCTGGCGTACTCTCCATCGTCGTCTGCGGGCCGGAGGCTACATCGTCGCACACCGCGTCATCGACGCCGCCGATTTCGTCCCACAACGTCGCAAGCGCCTGTGGATTCTCGCGCATCGCGGAAGCGCCGGCGTCTCACCTGAGGCGCTACTGGCTCACGCCGCAGCAGGCGCTGCGGGTTCTGGAGTCATCGAGTCGGAACGGCAAGAAGCTGTCGCCGATCCTGCTGGAGGGACTTCTGTCCTCTATCCGCCGCGGCTAGGGACGCTGGTTGCGAGCGGCTCCGGGCTTTGCAAGCCAGGCATGACTGGAGCGGACCTGCATTTCCTGGTGGTGCAGGTCGACCCGGAAGCCGGCCTCATCGTGCGGCGTCCGACTCCGCTGGAAGCGATAAGGGCGCAGGGGTTCCCGGACGACTGGCTCGACGGGATCACCTTCAAGGGCAAGGCGCTGAGCTATCCGCGCATCTGCCAGCTCGTCGGCAACGCCTGGCCAGTGCCAGTCGCAGCCGCAATCCTGACGGAAGTCCAGAAGGCGCGGACCCAGACGCAGACGCAGGAGATGGCGGCAGCCGCCTGACGGAAAATCATCATGTACGCGATCAGAGGCCGGCGCGAGCAGCGCCGGCCTTGTGCGTTCAAGGCGCAGAGCTTTCCCATGCCGCGCCCGGCCACCGGCGCCCGCGTCCACCAGATCCGCATGTCGTTACGGCAGTCGGCCACCAATGTTGCGGCTCAATGGGCATGTGAACAACACAAGGAGTTTTCTCTCATGTCCAGAAGCAAAACCAACCGCTTGACAGACGCGGCAGCCAATCCCGCAGGTTCGCCCTCGCTGATCTTTGTCGGCTCCGACAAGGGCGGCATCGGCAAAAGTTTTGTTTCGGCGCTCGTTGCCGACCTGCTGGATGTCGCCGGCATCGCCCCGCGCATCGTCCAGATCGACGAGCAGGAGCGGCTGCCGGCGCTTTATCCAGACCGCGTAATAACGGTGTCGCTCGCAAGCATGAACGACGTGCGCCGGGATCCGGGCGCAATCGTTGCGGCTTTCGATCCGCTCTATGCCGCGATCGAACGGACGATCGCCGATCGGGTTCCGACCGTAGTCGACATCGGAGGCCCGCAGCAGACGGCGGTGGAGGAATATTGCGGTCTGATCGATCTTGACGCCGATCTTGTCGAAGCCGGCATCAACGCCGTTTGGCTGGTGCCGGCGACCGCCGAACCCGAGGCGATGCGGGGTGCGGTTCGGACGAGTGCCGCGGTTGGGCGGGTTCTGCCATCGGTGCGCCGCGCGCTGATCCTCAATGAGCGTGACGGGAATTTCCGATTCTATCCCGGCTCGCCCGCCGACCGGATCTGGGGCGCTGAGCTCAAAGCTCTGATCGAAGCGGTCGTATCGGCCAGGATTCCGGCCATCGCACCGGGCTCATGGGCGCCGTTCGAGGCGGCGGGAAAACGCTTCGTCGACGTGGTGGCGGCCGAGATTCCGCAAATCCAGCGCTGGACCGGGCGCAGCCGCCCTGCGGCAAAGGTGTTGCGCGGCGATGTCGCCTTCTTCCTGTCGGCGGCGCAGGAGGCGCTTGGTGATCTGATAGGTTTTTCCCATGGAGGCTCCGATGCGCAATGACACGGCGGCCACGGAGTTCGAGAAGAGACTGGAGACGGCCAGGAAGGAAGGCGCGGCAGGTCGGGAGGAACTCCTTCACAAGCTGGCGCGCATGCCGATGGACAAGGTGATCTCGCTGCCGGCGAGCTCCCTCGCGCTCCTCGGACCGCATGGGCTGGCGCAGCTGGCGGCGATGCGCGAAGGCCTTGCCGGAGTTGCGCCTCGGACCGTCGCTGCGACCGTAAGGCCACAACCGGAGAAGGGCGGCAAACTCAAATCTGTCGCGACCGTGCGTCCGATCCGCTCGGCGCTGATGATGGTGGTGTCGATCATCGCCATCGGCCTTGCGGTGGATCTGGCTCAGCCTTTGCTGGTATCGGCATTCCTCGATCCCGGGACCCGTCCGCGCGAAACGTCGCGCTGGCCGGCATGCCCGCGTCTCGATGCCCATGTCGATGGCTGCGTCTACGTCACCGGTGGCGGAACCCTGTCGCTTCGTCGCGTAGCCTCGCTAACCGGGATTGCGGTTGATCAGGTGACCGGCGCCAACCGTCATATTTCTGCTGCGTCGGAAACCGCGCTGCCGCGAGGCAGCCAGGTTGTGATCTGGCGTGGCCGGCTCAAACTGTCAGGAGCCCCGCAATGACCATCCATCCCCTGACGCCGCGCAAACCGCGGCTGCCGGCGGTAATCACCTACGTCGTCGCGTTTGCCGTCATCTTCCTCCTCGGCATCGCGGTTCACTTCGTAGCGTTCCCGCCTCTTGCATGGCTGCCAGCTGCCGATGAGGCTCACACTGCCGATCTTTTCTTCATGCTCTTGATGGCCCAGACGCTGCTGGGCGAGGCCTTGTTATCGCCCAGCCTGTCGTCGCGGATTGACGGCATTCTGGCGCTGCCCTGGACGATCGTGGATTCGCTGCGGTTCCTCGATCTGCATGTCTCACTTGCCATCCGGACAGCGGCGATCATCCTGGCTGCGATGATGGCGGGAATGACCGCGCACAGGCTGGTCATGGACCAGACACTTGCTCAGCCCTCGGTGCGCCACATTAAGGGTTCGCGCCTGCTCCGCGGGCGGGCAGCAGGATCGGCGCTTCTGGCAGCGTGGCACCGCCGCTACGGCGTGACGGAGCCGGGCATTGAGCTCGCAAAGGGAATCCCGATGCCGCGTCAGCTGGAAACCGAGCATTTTCTGATCGCCGGCGGCACGGGCGCGGGCAAGACCACCATCCTGCAGTCGATGATGGACGGCGTGATCGAACGCGGTGACAGGATGCTGGCGCTCGACGTCAAGGGCGACGTCACCGCCCGGGTGCCGACCCGCAACGCGGCGCTGCTGTCGCTGGGCGATGCACGCAGCCGGCGCTGGGATCTGGGGCTCGACGTCGTGAGCGGGGAAGATGCCGAGGAACTGGCAATGGAGCTTATTCCGGAAACCAGCGACCCGTCCTGGAGCGCCGGCGCGCGGCGAGTCCTTGCCTGCCTCACCGGCCATCTGCAGGACCAGTATTGCAGCCCGGAACGGACCTGGTCATGGGCTGACCTCGAACGGCTCCTCAAGAACCCGATCGAGGTGCTTTACGGGGTCGTCCTGGAGCGTGAGCCGGCGGCTGCCGTCTTCCTGGACACCAGTCAGGACGAGACCCGCAAGCAGGCGATGTCCTTCTACCTGGTCCTGATCGCCAACGCGCTGCTGGTCGTTTCCGCCTGTGCAAGAATGGGCTCGCAGAAAGGGCCCGGGATATCGTTCCGGCGATGGGTCATGGCGGCCAACGCACCGCAGGTGCTGATCCTGCGCCAGTCGCAGCGTTATCCCGAACTTTCGGCGACTATTGCCAGGCTGGGCCTCAAATTCGTGGCCGATGCGGCTGCTGATCGTACGGCGCAAGTCGCTCCGGATCCTGTCTGGCTGATGCTGGACGAACTGCCGCAGATCGGCAGGACMCCGGCGGTTCCAAGGTTGGCGGCGATCGGCCGCTCTGCCGGCATCCGCCTCGTCGTCACCGTCCAGAGTCCTGCCCAGTTGCGAGAGATCTATGGAGCCGAGGGCTGCCAGCATCTCCTCGACAATCTCACCACAAAGATCGTCGGCAGGACCTCGTCGGGGAAAACGGCGTCGGAAATCGCCGAGCATTGGATCGGCAACCGAACCGTCGAATATTGGGAGAAGGGCGCGCGTGACGCTAACAGCGCAATCCGAAGCGAGCGCAGGACTGCCGACATCCCTGTGGTAGAGTCGCAACTGCTGTCTGACGGACTTGGCCTTGGTAGCGCGGGGATCGGGGCTCCGGTCGTGCGCGCCGTCGTGCTTGGCCATGGTGATGTCTGCCTTTTCGAATGGCCGGTCGGGCAATGGCGGGACCGGCGGCCGTCGACGGTCGCCAAGTCTCGCTCATCCTCACCACTGCCGGCGGAGTAAGGTGAGCTTCGATGTTGCCCACCGCCATGCTCCCGCTCGCGTTGATCGGCTGCGATGTCGTTACGGCAGCGCCCCACCATCGACCGCCATACTGGTTTGCAAAGAAGCGGTGGAGGCGGCGATGGTGGCAACTTGGAACCCGGCGGCGGCATCGGGCTATTATCTGCGGCAGTCGGACTATTATCTCGGCGGTGACGAGCCGGCAGGTATCTGGCATGCGCCGGCGGGCGACTTCGGCCTTGTCGATGGCGCGGCGGTCGACCAGGGAGAATTCGAACGGCTGTTCCTTGGCCATGATGCCGAAGGTAATTCCTTGCTCTCGAAGGCCGGCAGGCGTCTCGACAGGACGCCTGCCTTCGATGTGACATTGTCGGCGCCGCGCTCGGTCTCGCTCGCCTGGGCCTTTGCCGATCCGGCAACAAGGGTGCTGATCGAGGAGGCGCAGGCGAAGGCCGCGCGCGCCACGCTTGATCTGCTGGGGCGCGAGGCGGCGTTCGCCCGCCGCGGCCGGAACGGTGCCATCATCGAGCCGGTCGCGCTGACCGCTGCCTGCTTCCAGCATGGCGAAAGCAGGCCGGCAATCCATGCTGACGGCCGTGTCTTCGCCGATCCCAATTTGCATACCCACTGCGTCGTTCTCAACATGGCGGAGCGCGCCGACGGCAGTGTCGGTGCGCTCCATTCCAAGATCCTGCGCGACTGGAAGATGGCTGCCGGTGCCACCTATCATTCGGCGCTTGCCGCCGAGCTTCAGGCAATCGGTTTTGGCATCGATCGCATCGGCCGCAACGGCATCTTCGAGCTTGAAGGCGTGGATGATGATATCATCCGCTACTTCTCGGCTCGCCGCAGCGAGATCGAGGCCGAACTTGATCTGGCCGGCACGACGAGTACGGAGGCGGCCGCGCTCGCTGCGGCAGTGACCAGGGCAACGCGTAACGCTAAGGATGGGAAAGCGACTTCGTCACGGGAAGAGACCTGGCGGAGGGCGGCCACCGATATAGGACTCGATGAGCAGCATTTTACGCAAAGCCATTTCCCTCATGGAGCCATACTTGCGCCGGAACAGGCAGAGATTCTGCTTCGGGAGAAGATGGCTGCACTGCCGCGGGCACTGACCGAACATGAGAGCGTCATCGACCGGCGTGAACTGGTGCGGGCGGTCACAGCCTCTCTTGTCGGCACCGGGCTTCCGGTCAAGCGAGCCAACGTCGAAGTCGAGCGTTTGCTTGCCGATGGCGCTGTCGTGGAAATTGGTCAGGATGCGCTCGGTCTGCCGCGCTACTCCACCCCGGAGATGATCGAGATCGAGCGCGACATCGTCCGTCTTGCCGGGGACATGACAACGCGACCGTGGCACGCCGCCGACCAGTCGGTGTTGATGGACGGTAACGGTCGCCTGCCGCTGAATGCGGAACAGAAAGAGGCTGCTCTCGCGGCAACCGGGCCCTCGGCGATCGTCATCGTGGAAGGTGCGCCAGGCTCCGGCAAGTCTACGATGCTTGCTCCCGTCGTTGCCGCCCATCGCGCCGCTGGTCTGCGCGTGGTCGGCACCGCGACAGCCTGGCGCGTCGCTAATGCGCTGCGCGACGACCTCGGCATTGAGGCGCGCGCGACGGCCTCCTGGATGAAGCGCCTGCGGCAGGGCGGGTCATTCCTCGATCGCAGCAGCGTTCTCGTCGTCGATGAAGCCGGTCTTTTGTCTTCACGCGAGATGCATGCGCTCCTGACCGAAGTTGATCACTCCGATGCCAAGCTGATCCTTGTCGGTGACCGGCGGCAACTGCAGGCGATCGGCGCCGGCCCGGGACTCGATCTGGTCGCGCGCGCCATCGATGCCAACCGCGTCGAGACCATTGTCCGGCAGCGCGAGGAATGGGCGCGTGCTGCCGTCATGGCGTTCGGCCGCGGCGACGCCGAAAGCGCACTGGCAGCCTTCGCCGATCACGGGCATCTGGTCGAGACGGAGACGAACGCGGCAGCCCTCGATCGAATCGTGACCCTGCGGCGAGAGTATGTACGGACAGCGGAAGATGACCAGCTCCTGATCGTTGCCCGAACAAATGCCCAGGTTGCCGCGATTTCCCGCACTGTGCGTAACGATCTGAGGGCGGCCGGCCAGCTCATGGGACCGGATGTATCGTTCCGCGCGGTTACGCCGTCCGGCCATGAAATGACCATCGATCTGGCGGCCGGCGACCGCATCCGGTTCCTCGCCCGCAATGACAGACTCGGCGTTGTCAACGGCACCACCGGCATCGTCACGAAAATCGTCTCCGCGGAGAAGGAAGCCGGTAATCCGGCAGCCATCAGGATCGAAGCCATGGTCGATGGCCGGCGCGTCAGCTTCTCGCCCGACGATCTGGCCGACGAGAGAGGACGGGCCAGGCTGGGCTGGGCTTACGCCACCACGGTCTACGGCTCGCAGGGCATGACCGTTGATCGTGCCGTCGTCTTTCTCGATCCGGCATTCGACCGCCATGCCATCCATGTCGCGGCGAGCCGCGCACGGAACGCCACGACTCTAATCGTGGACCGATCGGCGATCGATATGCGCTTGGCTGCCGACCGCCCGCTCGACCGGCAGGACGATCCACTCGACACTTCCGAAGACGAACGGCAGAAGTGGCTGGCAGAGAGGCTCTCCCGGGCCGTGGTGAAGAGTTCGACGTTCGATATGAGTGTCGTCAGTTCCCTGAATGCGGGCTCACGGCTGCACGAACGAGACGGACGGAGATCACCGACCTTGTCGTTGTCCCTTTGAGGAATGGGTCGCAGTTGTCTTGAGGGGCCTGCCGCCGCGAGACGCTTCGTGGCATAACTTTGGCGGCAGGCGTTAATTCATTGCAAGAGCTACACTCTCCCGGCTGACCCGATCAGCTTACGACGAACGCTTGCGGAATGGGGCCATTTGCAGACTGCCCCCGATTGACGATGCAGTCGCGCACATTCACCACGCGGCCATTCCTGAGGTGACGCTGATGGGCACGCCGAAAATGCTCCACGGGCGAGGCATGAGTTTGGCCGGTTCGCGATCCCAGTGTTTCACGTAGAGCTTCCGTATCGATCCTGACCGTCCTGCGAATTGCAATCGGCACCTTCCCATTCCGGACACGCGTTCGATTACGTCGTTCGTTCGGCTCGACCGTCTCGATTTGTGTAGCCGGAAGGCAAAGGATGCGGAAAAAACGCGCTAGCACGTCAGCTTGTCTGAAAAACTCATCAAGCTCGTATTCTTGCGCGTAGCTTTCCAGACAGTTGTAGACCGTCACTCGGCCGGGGATGCCAAAATCGTCGACGCCGTCGGGGTCCATCTCAAAATAGACGCCAAAGTAGGAAACGGTATCTTTGTAGAAGACCAGCGGTGTCGCGACATAACCATGCTCGTCGGTACGCTCAATGAACCAGCCATAAGCCCTGTCGTCATGCAGACGCGGATCGCGCACGCCAGTCTCTACCCAGATGTACGGATGGGGTATCGGGCATTTGATTGCCGCCTTCCACTCATCGTCGTCGACATCCGGATAGTACACGTCCAACTCGTCATCGAGTTCGATGCCCGAATTTCCCCACGAAAACTCAAAGGTGTCGGGGTTCGCCATCTTTTCGAGAATTCCTGGCATCAAGCTCCGCAACAGCCGACTGTCACTTTCCGGGAGAGGCACGGACGTGAACCGCAGTTGGCCCGTTCGGTGGAGTTCAAGGATTCTGCTGCGTGCGGACATGGCGGACACACCCCTTTTATTGCGTGACGGACCGCCACCTATCGCTTGCCAATCTTCGATACCGTTAAAGGAGGCATCGGCAATTTACCGATCTGCCAAGAAGCAGACCTTGCCGCGGCGGGTCAGGAACTATCTTGCCCTGTAGCTTTCTTTCCGGGGGGTCGTAGCACGACAGTGATCGAACGTTTGAGTGCCCCTCAGGGGCAATTGAGCCGTGCTCGGAACGCTCGCAGGTTTGCGTTCATTTGAGAGGCAAAGTGGTCGCTTACGCGGCCATCCCCCTGTGGTCGGTTCCCGCGACGCGGTTGCTCGCCGTGCTGTGATGGCTGGCATCCAGTTTGATGCCCATGAACCGGCGACCGAGTTCTTTGGCAGCAACCAGCGTGGATCCGGAGCCGCAGAACGGATCGAGGACAATGTTGCCAGGTTCCGTGAATGCCTCGATCAGCGGGGTGAGAGCGGTGACCGGCTTCTGCGTGGGATGGAGCCTGTTCGGCTCATAACGCCAGTTGATCACGTCCGGTATCGGCGCAGTCGGCAGCTCAACCCGGCCCTTCGCCAAAAGGTAAGCCTGCTCATGATGGTAGCGGAGAAAGCGGCCGGCTGAAGCGTAGCGTTTCCGGAAGACGATGTGGCCGACCGGGCGGAAACCCGCAGCACGCCAGGCGGTGAGAAACTTGTCGGCCTGGTTCCAGCCGTAGAAGCTGACGCAGAAGCTGCCAGGCTTCAGGACGCGGTATGCCTCGGCGAAGGCCGGTGCGAGCCAAGCGTCGTTGTCGTCATTCAGCACCGTCTGCCCGTCGCGCGACCGGTAGCGCGTGATGTAGGGCGGATCGGTCAGGATCATATCGACCGAGCCGGTTTCCATGCCGCGCATGTTTTCGATGCAGTCGCCGTGGATGACGGTGTCGATCGGCGGCTGCGTGTTCCGGTTGCTGATGATGGTCATGTCTTCTCTCCTTGTCTTCGGTTCGTCCCGTAGGACGCGCAGGAGAAAGGCCGGACGCGAAAGCCGCCCTGTCACCGTGAGGGGAACGGCTTGTCCGTTGACGGGGCGGCGCGTCGGGCCAGAAACGACGAAGAGCCTAGGGACGAACCAATGACGGAATGAGAAGCCGGCACCACAGCTCCGGTTAGCAGTATCCGCCTGAGATTATCCAATTTTACCCAGTGCAGAAAGACACTTGCGCCCGGTGGAAATCGGCGTCAGCATTTTCATGTCCGCTTCCCCTTTCGCGCATTCGCAATCGGGCGAGCGGGCCGCTCGGGGAAGGTGAGGAAAATGTCCGCACCGGTCGGCGACCGCCCCTGATGTCGTAGGTCGTCGGCTGGTGCGGGCGGACCTCCGTCATGTCATCAAGAGTACCAGCTGACGGCGCTCGCCGCCGCGGCACGTTGAAGTCACGCGCGGTAGCCGGCGCACAGGAAATCAGGACAGCCGAGGAGCTCTCGGTTTCCACCAGCGCTACAGTTCCATCCGCAGGCAGCGGGGCAAGGTCATGGGGGCATGCCCGCCGCGCGGAACAGCAGCGACGACGACAAGGTGAGGCTCAACGCTGGAGCGTCATCCTCGATGCGCCGCATCCGCTGCCGGTGACGTCTGCCGAACTCGATGTGATCGAGACCCATCTTGGCGACCTCCTTGACGAGCTCCTCGCCAGCCGGCCGGCTGCATGATCGTGCAACGAGGCTTCTCCGCGCTTGACCGAAGCTGATGACGGGCTCCAGCCGTCCTTTCGCGATGCTATTCTCCCTGGAAACGAAAGGAACCTGTCGCCATGAACACACGCCCTCGACACGATTTCAACACCGACGCCGAGCCGGCTGCCGGCCCACTGCGGGTCTGTGCTTATCTGCGTGTCTCTACTGGCAGGCAGGCGGAAAGCGACCTCTCGCTTCCCGACCAGCGGAAACAGATCGCCGCTTTCTGCGTGGCGAGGGGATGGAACCTCGTTCTGGAATTCGTCGAGCCGGGCGCTTCGGCTACCGATGACAACCGGCCCGAATTCCAGAAGATGATCGAGCGCGCGACCGATGGTGACCGCCCTTTCGACGTCATTCTCGTTCACAGCTACTCCCGCTTTTTCCGCGATTCCTTCGGGCTCGAGATGTATGTCCGCAAACTGGCCAAGGCTGGCGTACGGCTGATTTCCATCACCCAGGAACTCGGCGACGACCCCGCCCAGGTTATGATGCGACAGGTGATCGCGCTCTTTGACGAATACCAGAGCCGCGAGCTTGGCAAGCACGTCCTGCGCGCCATGAAGGAGAACGCCCGGCAGGGATTCTGGAATGGATCGCCGGTCCCGCTCGGATACCGGGCGGAAGAGGTAGAAAAACGCGGCGCCCGGATCAAGAAGCGTCTCGTGATCGATCCTGTCGAGGCTGAGACCATAAAGCTGGTCTTCCGCCTTTACCTTCACGGTGACGGAAAATCCGGTCCGATCGGCATGAAGGAGATCGTCAAGCGCCTGAACGAAAGAGGCTATCGCACCAGACGAAACGCACGCTTCGGTGTCGGCACCATCCACAAGATCCTGACCAACACCGTCTATGTCGGCGAATGGGTGTTCAATCGCAAGCATTCGAATACCGGCCGTGAAAAACCGGCAAATGAACATATCTCCATCGAAGTTCCGGCGATCATCGAGCGGACGGGATTCGACGCTGTCCAGGCGACGCTCAAATCCCGCGACCCACGCGTCACCCCGCCGCGTGTCATCAGTGGTCCGATCCTGCTGACCGGCCTGGCCGTCTGCGCCACCTGTAACGGCAGTATGGTGCTACGCACCGGCACATCGAAGAACGGGACGGTCCATCGCTACTACACCTGCTCCACCTGCAGCCGAAAGGGCAAAACCGCCTGCAAGGGCCGCTCCATCCCGATGGAGCGGCTCCACACTATGGTGGTTGATGAACTCTCGGCGCAGTTGTTCACGTCGGAGCGCCTGACTGCGGTCCTTGCCTCTCTCTCTGCACGGCGCGCCAGCCGG
>NZ_VLJG01000060.1:0-13411 GCF_007829415.1 Aminobacter sp. J44
AATGAGGAAAGGCCGCATGAAGCCTTGTCGATGAAGGTGCCAGCCGAGCTCTACGCCCCCTCGCCGCGTCCCTATCTGGGGCTGCCGGAAATCGACTATCCCTTCCATGACCGCGACGCCATCGTCACCCATTGCGGCCGGCTTTGCCTTCACCGCAAGAAGATCAACATCTCCACCGTGCTGGCTGGACAGAAGCTGGGAATTAAGGAAGTCGATGACGGCATTTGGCTCGTCAGCTTCCTGCGCTATGATCTTGGATATATCGACTTGGAACAGAGGACACTGCAAACAATCGACAACCCGTTTGGCACGAGGTTGTCACCCATGTCTTAGGGACAAACTGTTACCTATGTCTCCGGGTCGGACAGATTCGCCGTGGCGGAGGGAGAGGACTCATCCTCTAACTCTCTGATAAGCCATGGCGAATCGCCCACAACTCCCGCCCATTTCCAAGCATTTCCTCGTATGCGCAGATTTACCCGAGTGCAACGAAAGACAGGTGATTTCTACCAATAGACTCCGTGTCGACGGAATTTGGGCGGCAAGAACGAGGGTAGCCGTGGTTTATAAGACATGCCCGTGATTGTCGGATACTGCGGTGTTGCCAGGGCGGTGAGTTCACGCAGCCTGGCGATCCGGCTTTCTGTGCTTGGATGCGTTCGCAAGAGGGACGGCTCGGGAATGCGTCGGCCGGGGAGAAAAATTTCTTCCCAGAACCTTCCGACACGGCGTTCGAGTTTGCTCAGCGCTCTCATGAGACCCTCCGGGTCGCCGGTCAGCTCCGCCGCCGCGCGATCTGCGTCATACTCGCGGGTGCGCGACAGGCCGAGCTGCACGAGCGCCATCAAGGTGGGCGCGAAGATGAGAAGCGCCACGATATGCCACGGAACATAGACCGCGCCCGCGAAAATAAGAGGTAGGTTGAGGAGCAGCAGGAATTGTCCAAGCCAACTCGCGATGGAAACCAACCGTGACAGCATATCGGCCAATCCCATGATCCACAGGTCGCGGTTCGCGATGTGGCCAACTTCGTGAGCCAGGACCCCGACGAGTTCGCGACCGTCGAGGAGTTGAAGCAGTCCATCGGTGACGCAGATTGTACTGTCTTCCGGACTGCCCATCGCGAAGGCGTTCGGCAACGGGCTCGATACGCGATAGAGCTTCGGCGCGCGCGGCAAATCGGCACGTCGCGCAAGTTCCGCTATTCCTGCGACAAGGCCGGGCGCATCACGTCCCGTTATGCGCTCCGCCTGATATGCGGACAGCAAGAAGTCTTGCGGCAGATTGGGGACAAAAATCAGACCCGCAACCATTCCGAAGGCAAGCAGCAGCCCCACCTCCGCGCCGACGACCGCTGTCATGGACACCCAGGCGATCATCGCCATAAGGCCAAGCAAGAGCGCGGATTGGACGAGATTGATAAATCGATGCCTCGTCGAGACAGCGGGCATTTCCGGCTCCTATCGCGGTTCGCCGAGTGTGATCTTGAGGCTCTTGCGCTGATCGCCGCGCCGGATGTGCAGTTCAACCTGATCCCCGGGGCGATGCGCTTCCAGCGCCGCGATCAGGTCAGCCGCTTCATCAACTCCAATCGCTCCAAGGCCGATTATCCGGTCGCCGGCTACAATGAACCCATCGCCGCTAATGCGGGCGGGCACCAGTCCCGCGCGGGCAGCGGGGCCGTCAGGATCGACTCCGAGGACCAGGACGCCGGAGGAGCCATCCTGCGCGAGCATCGCGTCGACCCTGGGATCGAATAAGATGCCGAGTCGTGGTGGTGCATAGCTGCCGCGAGCGATGAGCTGTGGCACCACCCGGTTGACCGTATCGACGGGAACCGCAAAGCCGATTCCCGCACTGCCGCCGGATGGACTGAAAATGGCCGTATTGACGCCGATCAGACGCCCCGCGCTGTCGATCAGAGGGCCACCGGAGTTTCCGGGGTTGATTGCCGCGTCCGTCTGGATCAGGCCCCGTATCGGGAGACCGTTTTCGCCCGGTAATTCGCGGCCAAGGGCCGAGACAATTCCGGTCGTCATCGTCCAGTCGAGGCCGAACGGATTGCCGATGGCGAACACGCTTTGACCGACACGCAACTCTTTGCTGGTGCCGATGGGGATCGGCGGTGGCCGGTCAGAACCTACGCCGATATGCAGGACTGCCAGATCGTGCTCGGGGGCGCGCCCCACCAGGCGCGCGGAGAAGGCACGGCCATCAGCCAGCCTGACGACTGCCCGGCTCGCGCCGGCGATAACATGGTTGTTCGTTACCACATGGCCGAGTTCGTCCCAGACGAATCCTGAACCGTTCCCGCGCGGAACGTCATAGGCGTTCCGGGTCCAGGGATCCACTACACGCTCGGCCGTCGTGATGAAGACGACACTGTCTCGAGCGGCATTGAAAACCGTGATGGTGCTTTGTTCGAACGCCGCCAAGTCGCCGCGCGGAGCGACGGCGCGCGGTTCGGCAAACCGACCCAGCACAACGCTCTGAATGATAGGAAAGCTCTGCCACACAATTATGATAAGGAGCGCGGCAGAGGTTGCTGAAACAAGTCGAATGAAAAAGGTTCGGTTCATTGACCGCCATCCGCATTTTCAGTAGGGAGCTGTTCGCGCCGGTCCTGATCGCGCACCAGCCAGTGGACAGCGCCGAGCGCCAGCGCCGCGCCGGCAAGGGCGGCGATTTTGGCCGGCTCCGTCTCGCCCAGATCGAGGATTATGAATTTGCGCGCGATGGCGAGGAGCGCGATCAGCGCGATCGTGCGGACCTGGACGATCCCGAAGCTGCGTTCGGTCGCAACAAGAAGGGAGCGCTTGAACTCGAGCGCGATCACCACGGTGAAGATCATGCCGAACACCACCTGGAAGGTGGTGTAATCGAGCGTGTCGAATGCCCCCAGAACCAGGCGGTTCACGACTTCGCGCATCAGCGCCCAGACCGATGCCACGACGATCGCCGCAATGATCACGCTGAGGACGAAGATGACAACTTGCTCGAACTTCTCGTAGAGCGTCATCGCCGACCATTGTTCACGGGTCAGCCCGGATCGTTGCAAGTCCTTCATGATTTCCCCTCGAAGGCCGCCCCGGAGAGACAAGCTCCCCGGGGCTTCGCCAGACGGTGCAATATCGCACGGAGCGGAGGAAACGCCGCAAACCGGCGACCCCCAATGTGACAAATCAGCCGTTCTTGACCTCGATGCGCTTGACCTTCGCCTGCGCCTCGGGTGTCTGGGGCAGCTTGATCGTCAGAACCCCGTTCTTGAAGGATGCCTGCGCCTTTTCGCCATCCACACCGGGAGGGAGCGGAATTGTCCGGTAGATTGCGCCGTAGCTGCGCTCGGACAGGTAATACCCCTTCTTCTCCTCCTGCCGCTCGATCTTCTTCTCCCCCTTCACAGTCAACATGTCATCGTTGACCGTCACCTCGATGTCCTTCATCTCCATGCCCGGCAGCTCGATCGACACTTCGATCGCGTTGTCGGTCTCGACCATGTCGGATTTGGCTTCGCCGCTGCCCCAGGGCCATTCGAACTGACCGACCCGGTTCCAGAAGTTCTCGAACACATGGTTCATTTCGCGCTGGAGCGTCGCGATCGGGTTGTCTTCGATGCTCTTGGCGTCTGGCGCGCCGTCCTTGCGCGCCCAGGGGATGAGGTCTTTGATCTGCATGATATGGTCTCCTTCGGTTTTCAGGCGCCCTTGACGGCGATCCTCTTCGGCTGTGCTTCAGGGGCTCGGGGGAGCGTCAAAGTGAGGACACCTCCACGCATCTCGGCTTCGATCCGGTCGGGGTCGAAGTCCTCGGAAAGCGTGAAGGCACGCTCGAAATCGCCCTCGCCATATTCGGCATAGGCAAGTTCGAGGTTTTCCGGCCGCACCGGGTCAACCTTGCCGCGGATCGTCAACACACGATTTTCGAGCGTGATTTCGACCGTATCGGCGGCGACCCCAGGCATTTCAAGCATCATGGAGACACCCTGATCGGTCTCGACGATATCGGTCAACGGGCGGTAGATGCGTCCGCCGCCGGTGGTCTCGGGCGCGTCGGTCGGCGTCTTTTCGGCGGCTTGCGTGATGTCGGTGCTCATCGTTCCAGCTCCTCTCAGGCTGCCTTGATCTCGATTTTCTTCGGCTTTTCTTCCTCGGGCCGGGAGATGACGATCCGCAATACGCCGTTCGTCATCCTCGCCTCGACCTTGTCATCCGAGGCCGCGAACGGCAGGCGGATAGTGCGGGAAAACTTGCCGTAACCGCGTTCGTTGCGGTGCCAGCGCGCGCCTTCGGGCACCGAGGGCGCTTTGCGTTCGCCCGAAAGCGTCAGGACGTTGTCCTTGACCGAAATCTCGATGTCGCCCGGTTCGATGCCGGGAAGCTCAGCGGTGACGGCAACGGCCTCAGGGCCTTGCCAGACATTCACCGCCGGGAACGCCGCGCGGGACGACGGCCAGAAGCCGCGGTCGAGATCGCGCATCATCGAGCGCATCAGCGCGAAGGGATCGCTGCGGCGCAGATATGTCGGATAGAGCATTGCTGGCCTCCTGCTGCTGATCGATGCCCCGAACCGGCGGCATGGTCCGAGCGGGCAACGGCGCCGGCCGGATGTCGGTTCGGAGACCGCCCATCAAGATAGGCAGTTCCATCTGTTAGGCAAGCATATATGATGCATGCATTGCACTTCGGATGGAGTGCGGTCTATCCTTTGTCTCATGCAACCGGAGGAAGGATACCCATGATCTCTTCGGACCTCGCGCTGATCGGGACGACGATCCACCGGGTCGCGCAGCTCATCCAGCAGCGGATCGACCAGGACATCCGCGACAGCGGCCTGACCCGCCTGTCCTGGATGGCGGCGGCGCATGTCGAGGATGAGCCTGGGCTGACCATCGGCGATCTGGCCGACCGGCTGGAGGTCGGCCCGGCCACAGCCGGCCAGCTCGTCGATCGCATGGTCCGGGGCGGCTGGGTCGAGCGGTCGCCCTCGCCCGACGACAGGCGGGCGCAGATCGTCACGGCAACGTCGAAGGCCCGGGCGATGCTGAAGGAACTCGCGCCGCGGCAATCGGCGCTCGAAGATGAAATCCTGCAGGATCTGTCGGCGGACGAAAGGCGCATCCTGCTGGCGCTGCTCGAGCGGATCAAGGCGCGGCTCGGGCGCTAGTGAAAGGGACAAGGGGCATGGAAAAGAAGACCGAATACAACATCTGGTACTGGGTGGTGGCTTTCATAGCCGTGCTTTTCATCCAGAACCTGATCGCCGGCTGGCAATCCGTCGCGCCGATCAGCTACAGCCAGTTCGAGAAGTATCTCGCTGACGGGAAAATTTCCTCTGTCGCGGTCGGGTCAGACACCATCACCGGCACCTTCGCCGAACCGGTCGACGGCAAGAAGCAGTTCGTGACGACCGTAGTGAATCCCGCAATCCTGGAACGGATAGACCGGTCAGGTATCGAGATCACTGGCGTTCCGCAAAACACTTTTCTCGGCACGCTGATTTCCTGGGTGGCTCCAGCGCTTGTCTTCTTCGGAATCTGGATGCTGCTGTTCCGCAAGTTCGCCGAAAAACAGGGCTTCGGCGGGTTCATGCAGGTCGGCCGCAGCAAGGCCAAAGTTTATATGGAAAAGGAAACCGGCGTCAGTTTCGCTGACGTGGCCGGCGTGGACGAGGCCAAGGCCGAGCTCGAGGAGGTCGTGGAGTTCCTCAGGAACCCCGCCGAATACGGAAAGCTGGGCGCACGTATACCCAAAGGCATATTGCTCGTAGGGCCGCCGGGCACCGGCAAGACGCTTCTCGCCCGCGCGGTGGCAGGCGAGGCCGGCGTGACCTTCTTTTCGATCTCGGGATCGGAGTTCGTCGAGATGTTCGTGGGCGTCGGTGCCGCACGGGTGCGCGACCTGTTCGAGCAGGCCCGGAAATCCGCGCCGGCGATCATCTTCATCGACGAACTCGACGCTCTCGGGCGGGCGCGCTCCTCCGGCCAGATCGCTGGCGGCCACGATGAGCGTGAGCAGACGCTGAACCAGCTTCTGACCGAGCTCGACGGCTTCGACCCTTCGGTGGGCATCGTGCTCCTGGCCGCCACCAACCGACCAGAGATCCTCGACCCCGCGCTGCTGCGTGCGGGACGCTTCGACCGGCAGGTGCTGGTGGATCGGCCGGATAAGAAGGGACGTGTGCAGATTCTCGGCGTTCACATGAAAAAGGTGAAGCTCGCCCCGGACGTCGATGCCGAGAAGGTCGCAGCGCTTACTCCCGGCTTTTCCGGGGCGGACCTCGCCAATCTCGTCAACGAGGCAGCATTGCTCGCCACGCGCCGCAAGGCGGATGCGGTGACGATGGACGACTTCAACAATGCCGTCGAGCGCATCATCGCAGGGTTGGAAAAGAAGAACCGCGTGCTCAATCCGCGCGAACGCGAGATCGTGGCGCATCACGAGATGGGGCACGCGCTGGTGGCGATGGCTCTGCCCGGCACGGATCCGGTGCACAAGGTCTCGATCATCCCGCGCGGCATCGGCGCGCTCGGCTACACCATCCAGCGCCCGACCGAGGACCGCTTCCTGATGACGCGCGAGGAGCTGGAGAACAAGATCGCCGTCCTCCTCGGCGGGCGCGCGGCCGAGAAGATCGTCTACGACCACCTCTCGACCGGGGCGGCCGACGATCTGGTCAAGGCTACCGATATCGCCCGCGCCATGGTCGCGCGGTACGGGATGGACGAAGACCTCGGGCATGTCAGCTACGACACCGATCGGCCCGGCTTTCTCGGCACCGGCGACCAGTCGTCGTGGCTGAACCGCCGCTACAGCGACGCCACTGCCGAGCGGATGGACGCGAAGGTGCGCGACATCGTGGATGGCGTGTTCAAGCGCACCCTCTCGCTTCTCGAAGCCAACCGGGCGCTGCTCGAGCAATCGGCGCAGGATCTCCTGCAACGCGAGACACTGGACGAGCCCGATCTGGTGGCAATTGGGTCCCAGGTGAAAAGAACGGAAGCGGTCGCTGCGTGACGCCGTAACTGACGCAGATGATCGGCGGACAACCCTGACTGGATAAAGAAACGGAGAGCAAAAATGGCAAATGGAACTTGCGATATTTGCGGTCGCCCGGCGACGGCGCGCGTGCGCGCCTCGGTGAACGGCAGGGTTCAGAACATGGAGCTGTGCGATCAGCACTACCGCGAAATGGCGCGCCGGTCGGGCCGAAGCGCCTCGCCGCTGGAGTCCCTGTTCGGGCGGCATTCCCTTTTTGACGAATTCTTCGGCGATAGCGGTTTCGGCGGCCTCTTTGGTGACAGCCCGTTGCGGGGCCGCACGCTTGGCTCCATGGGTGACGGCGATGAAGCTGTCGTCGACGCCACTTTCGGCGAGGGTGCGCCGCGGCGTGGATCGCGGCGCGGCGGCGGACGCACCATCGCCGACCGGCTGAGCGAACAGGGCAACAAGCTGCTGCAGGATGCCGCACAGAAGGCCGGGGAATTCGGGCGCAGCGAGGTCGATACCGAACATCTGCTTCTGGCACTGACCTCGTCCGACGTCGTCAAAACGATCCTGGAACAGTTCAAGGTCGATGTGGACGATCTGCGCCGCCAGGTCGAGAAAGAAGCGAAGCGTGGAGAGGCCAAAACATCGGGCGAAATCGGCGTCAGCCCTCGGCTCAAGGACGCGCTGAACCGGGCCTTCATCGCCTCGAACGAACTCGGCCATTCCTATGTCGGTCCCGAGCATCTGCTGATCGGCCTTGCCGAGGAGGGCGAGGGCCTGGCTGCGTCTATCCTGCGCAAGTACGGCCTCACGCCGCAGGCGCTGCGCCAGCAGGTGACCAAGGTCGTGGGCAAGGGAGCGGAGGAAGGCCGCGTGGAGGCGCCGTCCAGCACGCCCGATCTCGACCAGTTCAGCCGTGACCTGACGAAGCTCGCCCGCGAGGGCAAGCTCGATCCCGTCATCGGCCGCGCCCGCGAGATCGAGACGATGATCGAAGTGCTGGCCCGCCGCAAAAAGAACAACCCGGTGCTGATCGGCGAGCCTGGCGTGGGCAAGACCGCCATCGTCGAAGGGCTTGCACAACGGATCGTCGCGGGCGAGGTGCCCGAGGCGCTGCGCGACAAGCGGTTGGTCGAGCTCAACATCAACTCGATGGTGGCCGGGTCGAAGTATCGCGGCGAGTTCGAGGAGCGGGTGCAGAAGATCCTCAAGGAGATCACCGAGGAGAAGGACAGTCTGATCCTGTTCATCGACGAGATCCATACCATCGTTGGCGCCGGTCAGGGCGGTAGCGAAGGGGGTCTCGACATCGCCAACACCTTCAAGCCGGCGCTGGCGCGGGGCGAGCTGAACCTGATCGGCGCGACGACGCTTAACGAGTACCAGAAATACATCGAGAAGGACGCAGCACTCGAACGCCGCTTCCAGCCGGTCTATGTCGAGGAGCCTACGGTCGCTCAGGTCATCATGATCCTGCGCGGCCTGCGCGACACGCTGGAGGCGCACCACAAGGTGACGATCACCGACGAGGCCATCGTCGCGGCGGCCGAGCTTTCGGACCGCTACATCACTGGCCGCTTCATGCCTGACAAGGCTATCGATCTGATCGATCAGGCCGCCGCACGTGTGAAGATCAGCGCCACAGCGCGCCCCGTGGACGTTCAGGAACTGGAGGCCGAGGTCGCGCAGATCAAGCGCGAGCAGGACTATGCCGCAGCCCGCAAGCAATTCGACCGGGCAGCGGAATTGAAGAGGGAACTCGAGCAGAAGCAGAAGGAACTGGACGAGCTTCTGGAGATCTGGAAGCGGGACCAGGCTTCGGCGACCGCCGAGGTGCGCGCCGATCATGTCGCGCAGATCGTCTCCAAGATCACCGGCGTTCCGGTCACCGAGCTGACCACCGAGGAGAAGGAGAAGCTGCTCAAGCTCGAGGAGAAGCTGCACGAGCGCGTCATCGGCCAGGAAGAGGCCATCCGCGCCGTGGCCGATGCGGTGCGCCTGGCGCGCGCGGGCCTGCGCGAAGGACGCGGCCCGACGGCGACATTCCTGTTCCTCGGGCCGACCGGCGTTGGCAAGACGGAACTGGCCAAGACGCTCGCCGAGGTGATCTTCGGCGATCAGGACGCGATGATCCGCATCGACATGTCGGAATATGGCGAGCGCCACTCGGTTGCCCGACTGGTTGGTGCGCCTCCGGGCTATGTCGGCTACGACGAAGGCGGCCAGCTCACCGAGAAGGTGCGCCGCCGGCCTTACTCGGTCGTGCTGCTCGACGAGATCGAGAAGGCGCACCCGGATGTCTACAACATCCTGTTGCAGGTATTCGACGACGGCCGGCTGACCGACGGCAAGGGCCGCGTCGTCGACTTCACCAACACCATCATCATCGCCACGTCGAACCTCGGTTCGGACATCATCCAGCGCAACCTCAAGAAGCGCGGCACCAAGGAGTTCGACGAGGCAAAGCAGAAGTCCGAGCTGATGGAGGTGTTGCGCGGTCATTTCCGGCCAGAGTTCATCAACCGGATCGACGAGATCATCGTCTTTCATTCGCTGAACCAGTCGGAGATCCGCCAGATCGTCGAGTTGCAGCTCAACCGGGTGAAGCGGACCGCCCTTACCCAGGGTGTCGAACTCGAACTCGATGTGAGCGTCGTGGATCACTTCGGCGCGGTCGGCTTCCGTCCCGAATTCGGCGCCCGCGAGCTGCGCCGGCTGATCCGGTCGGAGTTGGAGACCGAGTTGGCTCGCGAAATGCTCTCGGGGCGGATCGAGGATGGCGACAAGGTCCGCGTCGCTTGGTCAGCGGACGAACAGAAGGTCGTGTTCGAAAAGATCGCAAGGGACACCGGTGACGACAGCCCGGACGATCAGGCCCAGGCCGGGATCGACGAGTCCAGCGAAGGTGCCGAAAACAAGGCGGACGCTCCGACGCCCGACGTCCCGGTCGACGCCAAGGGTGAGGCGCCGTCCAAGGATGACAAATCCGCCGGGTGACGTTGCGAAGGACTGGCCCGGCGCGATGACGGTCGCGCCGGGCCATTTCGTCGGAGGGTTACAGGAAGGAACCACGGCATGAAAGTCATCAGAGCATTTCGCAATCTTGACCGGCACGGGCAACAGCGCGCGCCTGAGGTCATCGAGGAAGAGGTGCGGCAACTTGAACCTCATCTTGTACGCTTCAGCGAGGATCTCGTCCGGCTCGAAGTCGTCGCCTCCCAGACGAGGGGCAAGACGCGCATCCAGGTCAGCCTGCGCCTGCAACTGCCCTCGGGCGTGATCGCGGCGCAGGAAGAGGGGTTCGAGATCGAGCCTGTCCTGCGCAAGGCCTTTGCCGACCTGCGCCAGCGGGTTGACCGGCATGTGGCGCGCCTCAAGCACGAGCCGGAGTACAAGCGTCCCGCCCGCCGGCGCCGGATCGGCGCCCCGCTGCCGCCCGCGCGGGATGCGGCGGAGGCGGAGCGGCGCCAACTCTTCTTCGACCTGATCGAGGATCATCTCGATACGGTCTACGACACCGTCAGGCGCGAGTTGACCTATCTCGAATGCAGCGGATCTGTGCCGGAGGGTTACCTCAGCGTTCGCGATCTTGTCGATGCGACGATCCTCAAGGGACTGGAAAGGTTCGAGCAGCGGCCCACCGAGTTTTCCATAGGCGACTGGCTGCTGAAACTGGCTTTCGAGACCATCGAGGCCGAGGCGCGCGCCGCGCGCCGCGCGGTGCCGGAGGACGCCGCCTCGATCGACGCGAAACCCGAGACTCCGGCCGAGGAACCCATCCAGTCGGACGAGGAGATGTTCGAGTTCTACCAGCCCGACGACGTGCTGCTGCTCGAGGAGCTCATCGCCGACGACGGCGGGGACGACCCCGAAACGGCGGTCGCGAAACGGCAGGACGGGCTGGCCCTTCACCGGGCGATCGCCGGTCTGCCGGCGCTATGGCGCAGGGTTCTGTTTCTTGTCGACCTGAACGACACCCCGCTTGAAACGGCCTCCTCGGTTCTCGGCATTCCCGAAGACGACGTGATCCGGATCGCCCAAGCGGCGCGCGATTATCTTCGCGATAAACTGCGCGACTCAGGTCAGTCTTCCGATACCGTTCATGCGCTGTTTGACAGTGCTCATCAGAAAGGGTCGCGAATTCCCCAGCCCCTGCGGGATCGCGCCCGGCTGGAACACGCTTTTCTGGGAGACAACCGAGGGGTAGCACCATGATGCGCGGTCACAATCGTCCACCCTTTCCGCCGAAGATACCCGGGACCGATATGAGGTCGTGGGACGTTCCGACGGCGATCATCTACCGGCCGGCTCGTTCCGCGATGACATCGGCGCCGCGGCCCAACGACTGGATACTGGAATTCGAACCGTCGCGCCCGCCCCAAATCGAGCCGCTGATGGGATATACCTCCAGCGACGATCCCTATCGTCCGCTCCGGCTGAAATTCCCTGACCGCGAAAGCGCGGTCGAATTCGCGGAGCGGCAGGACTGGCGCTATTTCGTGCGTGAGGACACAGCTCACCGGCATGCGCCTGCCCGCTGGCGGGGAGAGGAGCGGCATCGCCTCTACAAGGGAGCCGACGCCCCGGACGCCTTTCGCATACCGTCCCGCCTGGATCGGGGTCGCACGGATCACCGCCTCCGGCGCGCGGTCGAGGAGAAAGGCACGGTGGACCTGTCGTCGCAAGAACAGGCCGAATTCGATCCGGTGCTCGAAGCCTCGCTCGAATCCTTCCCGGCCTCCGATCCGCCGGCCTGGACGGGCGTGACGATAGCCGGGAAAGAACAATGAACGGAATGGCCAGCGCGAGCGAGGATCTGCGGCTTGTTTCCCTATCTTGACAGCGTCGCGCGCCGCTACCCGCCCGTCATCGTATGGGCGGTCATCGGCATGAACGTCGTCGCGTTTCTCTATCAGACCAGCCTGCCGCCGCGCGTGCTGGACTGGTTCCTGTTCGAGTTCGCGCTGGTGCCCTCGCGCTTCTTCGGACAGCTGAGCCTCGTCGCCCCGTCCGACTGGACCCCATTCCTGACTAATATCTTCCTGCACGGGGGCTGGCTGCACCTCATCTTGAACATGTGGACGCTCTGGATCTTCGGCCCCGCCGTCGAAGATCGGCTCGGACCGGGTAGATTCACGTTGTTCTATCTGTTCTGTGGTGTTGCGGCCGGACTGGCTCACGCGCTGGCGAACCCGGACTCGGTCGTTCCCGCGCTTGGCGCGTCGGGGGCGATCGCGGGCGTGATCGGTTGCTACGCACGCATGTTTCCGGCGGCTCGGCTGGTGGTGATCGTGCCGATTCTGTTCATTCCGCTGTTCTTCGAAGTGCGCGCGTTCATTTTCGCAATGATCTGGTTCTTCATGCAGGTCATTCCCGGCTTTCTGTCGCTCGGCGGCGATCAGGCCACGGGCGGGATCGCTTGGTGGGCGCATATCGGCGGGTTTCTCGCCGGTTGGCTCGTAACGCCACTCCTGCGAAGGCGCGCCGACGCCTATCGCCACTATTATCGCGACGAGGGCATCTATGGCTTTCTGCCGGATGGTCGAAGGGAAGGAGGACAAGGTCCATGGACATAATGCAGCTGTTCTGGCTGTTCTTCATCATTTCGGCGCTGCAGCCGGTTCTGCAGCGCAGATATCTTGAGGCGATGCGCACTCGCAAGATCGCCAACATCGAGAAGAAGCGCGGTAGTCGCGTCATTCTGCTGATTCATCGACAGGAGACCATGAACCTGCTGGGTTTCCCCCTGATGCGCTACATCGACGTCAATGACTCGGAGGAAGTGCTGCGCGCGATCCAGATGACCGACGACGAAGTGCCGCTCGACATCGTGCTGCACACACCGGGCGGCCTTGTGCTGGCGGCAACACAGATTGCCCGCGCCATTCAGGGACACAAGGGCAAGGTCACAGTGTTCGTGCCACATTACGCGATGTCCGGTGGCACGCTGATCGCACTCGCTGCCGACGAGATCGTGATGTGCGAACACTCCGTGCTGGGACCCGTCGATCCGCAACTTGGCCAGTTGCCTGCAGCCTCGCTCATCAAGGTCGTCGAGGAGAAACCCATCGCCGAGATCGACGACCAGACCCTGATCATGGCCGATGTCGGTCGCAAGGCCATTGCGCAGATCGAGGCATTCGCGAAACGTCTGCTGTCCGACAAGATGGACGAGAACCGCGCAGCGTCCGTGGCGGCGAAGCTGGCGACGGGCACCTGGACCCACGACTATCCCATCTCTACCGACGAGGCCCGCGACATGGGCCTGCCCGTTGGAACGGACATGCCCAAGGAAATACTGGAGCTGATGACGCTCTATCCGCAGCCGGTTCGGCGCCAGGGCGGTGGCGTGGAATACCTGCCCGAGCCGCGGCAACGAGAGGCGCGCCGCGCCATGTCCACGCGCTGAATGCTTGCATCAGCCG
>NZ_VLJG01000061.1:0-11242 GCF_007829415.1 Aminobacter sp. J44
GGAGAAATCAAGCGGCGAACCGAGGTCGTCGGCATCTTTCCAAACGACAATGCCATCGTGCGCCTCGTCGGTGCGTTGCTGCTCGAGCAAAATGATGAGTGGGCGGTCCAGCGATCCAGATACCTGTCTCTTGAGACAATCGCCGCAATGAGCGATGATCCGCTCATCAGCCTGCCCGCTGCGGCAAGCTGATCCGGCACAGTCCGGAAGGCACGGCGATCGCATAAGCTACACCACCTCTCGGGACATCATCGATATTTGTTTGCCAAGATCCTTGATGGGAGACAGATCAAGTACGGGCCGTTTCTTTACAATCGAGTGCTGCGTTTACTTCCCCTACTGCTGCTCGTTGTCGCAGTCGTCGGCATCCGGCATTGGTCACACGGAGGAAGTGTCCTCGGCTATCTGGAACATGTAGCGGCTGGTCTTTACGCCCCCGTTCTTCCTAACGGCGGCTGGTCGATTACGGTCGAGTTCCACTTCTACCTAGTTCTGCCGCTACTGTTGTTTGCCTGCCGACGAACGCCGTGGTGGCTCGTCGCAATCCTCATCCCCTCCATGACCTTTCGTACGTGGCTCTTCTTTAGCGATGGCACCGTCCAATGGCTTGCGTACTGGACCATCGTCGGCCGGATCGATCAGTTTCTCCTCGGAATGATCTTTTTTCAGATCAGCGGCATCATGCGCGGGAGACATGTACTTGCAGTGCTAACCGCCGTTGCATTCGCGGCATTTTATTGGTGGTTTGACTCGCTCGGCGGATTTTTCCAGCTCGGAGCATACCCCTCCTCCAGCCCTCTCTGGATCATCATGCCAACGATCGAAGGGGCCGCATATGGTGCATTGATTGCCTACTACGACCGGACTTTCGAGTTCGCCAACGACAACGTCTGGGCAAACATTGTGGCCAAGGTCGGAGAGTGCTCCTACTCTCTCTACCTGCTTCACTTCTTCTTCGTTTTCTGGATGGCGGAGTTCATCCACACCCATGTCATGGCGATGCACAGCTTCTACGTTGCTGTCGCCTGGTCAATCGTCTGCTTCCTCGCCCTCGTGCCGCTAGCCTGGTTGAGCTACCGGTTTGTGGAGCTGCCATTCCTGAAACTGCGGGTGAATTACCTCCGATCATCCCGGGAGCAAGCGTTGCCTGGATAAGGAAGGACACCTTGACTGCGGAAGATGGCGAAGGTCGCCCCCCTACTCCGCATCAAACGCCAGCACGCCGGTATCCGGATCTGCGACGCCATCCGTATTTGCCACCTCCAGCACCGGCTTGCTTTGAGGCAGAGGGACGGTCGAGGCGATCTCGGTCTGCTGGCGCACCGGCTCGGTCGCGCGCCTTGCCCGGCTGCGCTTCTCGTAGAAGGCATTGCCGCCGGCGACGTGTACGTAGTGCATATTCTTGTAGGGGAATTTCAGCCCGGCGGTATGAAAGAACTTCGCATTGCCGATCTTCGGATGTCGCTCGCCCTTGAGCACGGCGTCCGCCGCCGCCATCACATCCGGCAGCGCCTTCGAATTCATCGGCCGAGAGAGGACACCTGGCGCGAACTGGTTCTTTTGCCCGACGACGCCGCAGACTGTGTCAGGATATTCAGGCGCCTTCACCCGGTTCATCACCACCGTTCCAACCGCGACCAGCCCCTCGCGGCTTGAGCGGAGCGACTCAAAGAACATGGCGCGTGCCAGGCAATCGCGTTCCTTCGAACTCCCGCTGTAGGCAGCCGACCGGACCGACGAGGTGACCACATCATCGAGAACTTCGGTGGTGGAGGTGCAGGCGGAAACGGCAAGCGACAGCACAAGGGTAGCCGCCGCGATAGGAAGCGGGCTGGACACGGGTTTGACCTCTCCTTACAGCCCCCGCCGCTTCTGGAAGTTTTATGAAACGGCATTTTGGGGCGAAAAAGGGGCAGAGCGCGCTACAAAGCGCACCAAAGGCACGCGCGACGCCTTGCACATCAGGCTGCCGGTGCTCCTCGTGACTACGCGGAGGATGACCCGCTTCCGGTTGCGTTTGAAATTTTTACAGGTTTCGCGAGCACCAGCCGTCCACCAACCGGAAGTTGGACGGGCCGTACCGATTTGGAATTATCGCGCTACGCCATTTGCGCCAAGATGTGGTTGAACCTGTTTTCGCGACCTCACACTCCTCCCGCGACCGAAGCCATCACCGCCGAGTAGTGCAGGCTCGCGCCCGCAAGAACAAATCCATGCCAGATCGCATTCTGGAATCGCAGGCTTTGCCACAGGTGGAAGATGACGCCGACCGAGTAGATCGCCCCGCCGATCGCGAGCAGCCAGACGACCGGCGCCGAGAAGCTGGTCACCAGCTGGTCGAACAGCACGACGCCGCTCCAGCCGAGGCCCAGATAAAGGAGGATCGAGGTGCGATCGAAGCGGTTCGGGAAGGCAATCTTCAGAAACATGCCGAGCGCGGCCACGCTCCACGTCCACATCAGCAGCCAGACACCCCTGGCGTCCATCTGCAGCGCGAACGGCGTGTAGGTGCCCGCAATGAGAAGATAGATCGCCGCGTGGTCGTACTTGCGCAGCCACCACTTGCGCGGGCTCACCGGCCACATGTTGTAGACGGCGGACATCGACAGCGTCACGACCAGTGACAGCGCGTAGATCAGCGCTGCCGCGGCCACACCCGCATCCGCATAGCCAAGGCTGATCACGGCGAGCGCCACAGCGCCCGAGATGCCAAGCAGGACGCCCAGGACGTGGATCACCCCGTCGGCAGTTGTCTCGGCGCGATCATAGTTCCAGGACGGCTCGTGCATCTTCTTCCTCTCGTTTCCCTCCTACAACGCGGAAGGAATGTGGCGGTTCAAGGGACGAGATCACGATGTGGTTGCCGCGTTAAAACAACGCTTTCGAATATTCGGCTGGGTCGCGGCATTGGCTCTCCGGTCGCCGCCTTCCAGACAACATCGGCGCGAAAGAAATTACCTCCCCTGAGGCCCTGTTTCCCCGGTGGAAGTTCTAGTATGTCACCGCCCGCAAGTTGAGGCGGGAGGAACATCAAATGACCCGCATTACGGCCAGTAGGGCATCCGCAGTTTTCTGCAGCGCTCAATCAGATCTCGCGAGATCCCGATCGGGTGGACTGCGATCTTGATCCGCCACGTCCCGGTCCCGCGCTCCCCGGTCATCCCGCGGAGAGGCCGGGTTCTTGCTCAGATCTCGCGTCCTGCGGCACGCCAGATCGGTCGTGCGAAGGTAGCGCAAAGAACAAGAGACCCGAGAGCAAGTCCGAACAAGCCGTCGGCAGTTGCCATGGCTAGCCAGTTCACCGCGGCCTCAAGGCTCGCCGACACGCTTGCCGAAAGATCCGAAGCCATCTTCGAAATCCAGTCCGACGGCTGGTGCACGCCCAGTTCATGGAGACCATGTATGAAGATGCTTCCACCCACCCAAAGCATCGCAGCGGCCCCAACAATCGTCAGCGCCAAGAGCAGCTTCGGCACGGCTCGCACAACCAGGCGGCCTAACGTTCTGGTTGCTCCCAGACGTCCCCTGCGTGCCATAAGCACTCCGATGTCATCGAGCTTAACGATCACCGCGACGACGCCATAAACAAGGGCCGTGATCATGATGCCCACAAGGACCAGCGTGAAAAGTTCGGTCCAGACTGAAGTGCTTTCGATCATGGAAAGCGCCAGGGTCATAATTTCAGCCGACAGGATCAGATCGGTCTTGATGGCCCCGGCGACACGCGCTTCTTCAAGCGCGGTGGGATCCTTCTCGGCATGCACGTCATCTTCGTGGGATGCTCCTTGGTGAAGGAGCTTGTGCCAGATCTTCTCCGCGCCTTCGAAACAGAGATACATGCCTCCGATCATCAAGAGCGCGGTAATTCCCAGTGGAAAAAAATAGTCGAGCGCCAGAAGCACAGGAATGAGGACAGCCTTGTTCCGCAGGCTGCCCAGCGCGATTTTGCCGATCATCGGCAACTCGCGTGCAGCGGTAATTCATGGCATCGAATGAACTGGAATCAGCCGAGGATAATGGATCCCACACACCATAGGTTTCCTGTCCGGCGACCATCAGCCGTTCTGCACTGCGCTCATACTCCTCACTGAAGATCAAAGGCGCCGGCAAACTAATCTTGGACGCAAGTTCTCCCAAATCCACCGCGGATCTTAAGGCGGCGGCGTAAGCCTTTCGATACTCAGCGGATGGCTCCACCCAAACAACTGTCTTTTCCAGCATTTCTCCCCCTCCCGATTATGGTCCCTTGTGAAGACTTGCCAGCATACCGCGATAGTTCAACGCCAAACACGCGCGTTTCCACATCTCATCAACCGGCACATCCCAGCCACACGCGCGCGACACCGTCCGGTCCATCACACACAAGCTAGCGCACCCGATGGGAGACAAACCTGTGAACCTTTGCGCCCGCTTCATTGCAGGCGAATAGGAGCACAACGCTGCCGAGGGCCACCGCCCGGCTTCGTATTTCGGGGCCAGCTATGCTCTCAGAGGCGCTCACTGGCGCGCGCCAATTGAACGGCAGTGTCCAATCGCTCAGATGCGCGCAGAACCAGCCGGTGATTACCCCTGTGTCAAAGGAAGCTCACCGAGCTGCAGGTCAGACGATACGCACTTTGAGGAGGAAAGCGCGCAGCCTGCGCCTCAACGACGGATTTCGTCACGTGCGACGTGGACGTTGCTGACAGCCATCGACATGTTGGCTAGCTGGGCAAGGATGGGATCGAAATGATCGAAAACTTTCTGGGCGAAACTTTTAAGATTTGCTGTCACCTGCGTGATACAAAGTTCCAGATCCGCATCGCCTTCCATCTGAACCCTAAGTATCGATTCCTTAGCTAAGCATATCCACTCGCGCCCCGACCGCGAGGACAGCGGAGGAAGCTTCTTCTTTTCCAACAAGGAAACATACGCATTTCGCGCAGCCTCATCACCCGGCCCAAGATAAAGGTATCCATTGAGGCTGTCGCTCTCTCGCTTTAGCTCCAAAAGGATAAATCTATTAGATTCGGTCCAAGTCGAGCACTTGAAGTGTGGCAGGTTATCCCATTTCTTGAACGCGAAGCGAATGATGGTCCGGGAGTCGGCGTCTAGCACAACCTCCGAGCTGGCATCACTGAGAGACTTTGCGAGCTCGGCTCCGCGATCCCTGAGGGCACTGAAGAGATTTCCGACAGCGTCCGGCCGGCGGTCCGCCAGGAACTCCAAAGCTTCCTTGTGCCTCGACCACAGCTTGCGCGCAAGTTCCTCAAGGCTTCGGTCTTCCAAGTGGTGCCTCCTCAGCATCTTTAGATAGGCCTGAAAGCTGTCCCTCGCGGCTGGCGGGCCCTCGGATTTCGCTATCAGGTCAAATTCGTTGGCCAGATGCTCAATCTTGAGGCGTTGCCAGTGGTCGTCGCGCGGAACTTCGTCGTGTTTCGTCAGAAACACATTCAGATGTCTCCACCCTTTTTCGCGAGGCCACTCCTCTTCTGCGATCCGCCTATACCGCCGAAGTTGATCATCGCCTTGGCTCGCGTCGATCTTCAGCTCAATCGGGATCACGATCTTTTCAGAGGGCAGGACAATCAAGAGATCGATGTTTCGCCATTCACGGCGGACTTCAGCCTGCTCAAGATCCATTAGGTGGGCTTCGAGAGGTCTTAGACGATCACTCCCACCCGTTGATGAACTCGTTCGAGAAAGTGCTCTCAGAAATGCGCGGAGCACCGATGCGTGAAACCCATGAGGACGCATCGGGTCCAAGAAGTAGGCGAGGAAGTTGCCGTGCCGGACTTCTGAACGGACCATCCCCAGCGCCTCGAACGGGCAGAATCGATCTAACTCCTTCTCAAGCGCCCGGAAGTCTTCATCCTCAACAAGAAGGCGTTCCAGCTGTTCTTCAATGTCAGCCACGTTCGAATCCAAACCCGTCCCGTCGTTTTGCCGATCAATCATTAGCTGCTGAGATCATGTAGTTCCACACTTCGCTTCCCGGATGAAGAGGGCCGGCACACCCCGGCCACACGCCCACCACGCCTTCCGCCTCATCCCACACACACTCGCGCACCCGACAGGTTTCGAACCAGTGACCTCTGCCGACGAAGGAGCGCACAAACCCACGTATTCTTCACGTTCCCCGTTGAAGCGATCTGCCTGATCGTCTAAGAGGGCAACATATCCGGATGCACCCGTAGCTCAGCTGGATAGAGTGCTGCCCTCCGAACTCGGCTCCTCGGAAAATGCCCTACTGTTTCAACGCCTTGCCGGGCAAGGATTTCTGAATCCCGCGTGATCAGGCACGTGCTGGAACGGCACAGCCACGCCACTTCCCGGACACCGCTAGCAGACCGGGACTCCATCATCTTGCATTGATCCACAAATCGAGTAATCTCGATATATGGAATCAGATAACGCAATCACCGCGCTCGCCGCGCTCGCCCAAACAACTCGGCTCGAAGCTTTCCGGCTGCTTGTTCAGCATGAACCGGATGGTCTTCCTGCCGGTGAGTTAGCCCGCCTGCTCGACGTCCCCCAAAACACCATGTCGTCGCACCTCTCCACCCTTGCCCGGGCCGGGCTTATTGAAGGCGAGCGCCAAAGCAGATCCATCATATACCGCGCCAAGCTCAATGGCCTCAAAGAGCTTATGCTGTTTCTGCTCAAGGACTGCTGCGGTGGCAATGCCGAGCTGTGCGCACCATTAATCGCTGAACTCACCCCCTGCTGCTCACCGCAAGAGGCCACCCAATGACCGAGAAAATCTACAACGTCCTTTTTCTTTGCACCGGTAACTCCGCTCGCTCGATTCTCGCTGAAGCCACGATGAACCACGTTGGACAAGGGCGCTTCAAAGCTTTTTCGGCCGGCAGCATGCCAAAGGGGGAGGTGCATCCTCTAGCCATCCAGACGCTAACCAATGTGGGGATCTCCACCGAAGGACTACGCTCGAAGGCTTGGGACGAGTTTGCCACCCCAGATGCTCCAAAGATGGATTTCGTATTCACGGTTTGCGATAATGCAGCTGGTGAAGTCTGCCCAGTGTGGCCAGGGCAACCTATGACGGCCCATTGGGGGATCGAAGATCCTGCGGATGCAGATGGCCCTGAGTTCGTCAAGCAAGCAGCCTTCGAAGATGCTCTCCGGTTCATGCGCAACCGCATAGCAGCGTTCATGAGCCTGCCGCTTACCTCTATCGACCGCATGTCACTTCAGTCCAAATTGCGAGGCATTGGAGCTATGGATGGCACAACCAGCCCAGATGGCGAGGACGCGTAACCATGTCTATATTTGAACGCTACCTGACCATTTGGGTTGGTCTTTGCATCATCATCGGTGTCGCACTTGGACATTTCATACCAGGTGTATTCCAGCTCCTGGGCTCTGCTGAATATGCGAACGTCAATATACCCATGGCGGTGCTGATCTGGCTGATGATCATCCCCATGCTGGTGCGGATCGATTTCGCAAGCCTGCGGCATGTAACCAACTATTGGCGCGGGATCGGCGTGACGCTGTTCATAAACTGGGCCGTGAAGCCATTCTCGATGGCGCTGTTGGGCTGGCTGTTCATTGGCTACCTTTTTCGTCCGCTACTGCCCGAAGCGCAGATCGAATCCTACATCGCCGGCCTGATCATCCTGGCAGCCGCTCCCTGCACAGCCATGGTATTCGTCTGGTCAAACCTGACCAGGGGCGAACCCCACTTCACGCTGTCGCAAGTTGCACTCAATGACGCCATTATGATCGTAGCGTTTGCCCCGGTTGTGGCGCTACTCCTTGGCTTGTCTGCCATCACCGTGCCCTGGGCAACCCTCGTTCTATCGGTAGCTCTCTATATCATAGTCCCGGTCATCGCAGCGCAGATCCTGCGCCGGTATCTTCTGGCACAAGGCGGCATGGAGGCCATCAACAAGGCGCTCGCCTTCCTGCAGCCGCTTTCCATTGTGGCGCTTCTGGTAACGCTGGTCATGCTGTTCGGCTTCCAGGGCGAGCAGATCATCGCACAGCCACTGGTGATAGCGCTTCTAGCGGTCCCGATCCTCATACAGGTCTATTTCAACTCGGGATTGGCCTATCTGCTGAACAGAGCATCCGGTGAGCAACATTGCGTGGCGGGACCGTCGGCGCTGATCGGTGCATCAAACTTCTTTGAGCTGGCAGTAGCCGCCGCCATAAGCTTGTTCGGCTTCAATTCCGGTGCGGCTCTTGCCACGGTCGTGGGCGTCTTGGTGGAAGTGCCCGTAATGCTCTCGGTCGTGTGGATCGTCAACAGAAGCAAGGGCTGGTATGAGCGTGGCGCCGCCGTCCAGACAACAACAGGGTTGAAGAGTCCGGCAGAATGAGCATCACGATCTATCACAATCCGAAGTGTGGCACTTCGCGTAACACGCTCGCGATGATCCGAGCGAGTGGTGAAGAGCCCGAGATCATCGAATACCTCAAGACGCCGCCATCGCGCGAGCGCTTGCAACAGATGATCGCGGCCGCAGGGCTTACCGTGCGCGAGGCAATCCGCCAAAAGGGAACGCCATATCTGGAACTCGGCCTCGATGACGAAACATTGAGCGACGAGGCGCTGCTCGACGCGATGGAGGCTCATCCAATCCTGATCAACCGGCCTTTTGTGGTTACGTCAAAAGGCGTGCGCCTGGCACGACCCTCAGAGATTGTCCTCGAGATCTTGCCCAATCCCGATATCGGTGACTTCACCAAGGAGGATGGTGAAGCCGTGCCGTCGCGAAGTGCATCAGATGGCTGACATTGCAGAGCTGACGAACCTTCTTTCGGAAGCATTTCAACTCCCGGACCTTGCGCGGCTGACGCCTGCGAAGATCGACCACAAACCACGCATCCTTCTCCTTTATGGCTCATTGCGGGAGCGCTCATATAGTCGCTTCCTCACCCTTGAAGCAGAGCGCCTGCTCACAGCTCTAGGGGCCGAGACGCGAGTGTTCCATGCGAATGGTTTGCCTCTCCCTGACGATGCGCCTGACACCCATCCAAAGGTGCAGGAACTGCGCGAGGCTATGCTTTGGTCTGAAGGGCAAGTCTGGACCAGCCCTGAACGTCATGGTGCCATGAGTGCCGTCATGAAGGCGCAGATCGATTGGATACCGCTCCCTGGCGGTGCGATCCGTCCCACACAAGGAAGAACCCTTGCTGTGATGCAGGTCTCAGGAGGGTCACAATCGTTCAATGCAGTCAATCAGATGCGCGTGCTCGGACGCTGGATGAGGATGATAACGATCCCAAACCAGTCTTCCGTCGCAAAAGCATGGCAGGAGTTCACGCCCGAGGGCCGGATGAAGCCTTCATCCTACTACGACCGGGTGGTCGACGTGATGGAGGAACTGATGAAGTTCACGCTGCTGACGCGCGGCATTGCTGACCATCTTACTGACCGCTATAGCGAGCGCAAGGAAACAGCCGAGAAGTTCGAAGAGCGGACGCGCTTGGGATCGATCTAGCAGAAGCGCGTGCTCCATCTCACTGCATCTTTCTGTAAAGGGCTGCCATTCTTAGGCAGCACTCTCCGGCACGTATCACCTGATCTAACCCGTTGATCCTGCAAGGCCCCGCAGCGACTCAGGAAGGCACCCTACAGCGCCGTTCTACGCCGCGGCACAATCTGGTCACATCGGACCAGGAATGCTCCTTGGCACCCTCCTGGGGGCGTCCTACGCATCATGAGGCACAGAACAAGGAGGTGCTTCATGGCAACGATCAGACGGCTCAGAGGGCGGTGGCAGGCCCAGGTTCGTCGTAAAGGAATTCCCCCGCGTGCCAAGAGCTTCGACACAAAAATCGACGCTGAGAAGTGGGCCCGCAACCTGGAAGCTGAGTTAGATCGCTGCGGCTCCCTGCCAGACACGCGCCTGGCAGAGCAGATGACCGTGCGCGACCTGTTTGAGCGCTATCTGAAAGAGATCACGCCGCACAAGCGCTCAGCCTCTACGGAGGTCTATCGGCTCAGGGCGATGCTCAAGCGCGACATTGCGCACAGGACGCTGGCCACGCTGACGCCTCAGCACATCGCCACCTACCGGGATGAGCGGTTGGCCGTTGCATCTCCCGCGACCGTGATCCGCGAGCTCAACTCGCTTGGACATGCGATCGACATTGCCCGCAAAGAGTGGGGCGTTCACCTGCCACAGAACCCCTGCAAGCTGATCCGGCGCCCTAAAGCACCAAAGGGACGGGATCGACGCCTCGCGCCCGGAGAAGAGCAGCTGCTTCTGGATGCAGCTGACAATGGACGCAATCCTTACATGCGTCCACTGATCATTCTCGCCCTCGAGACTGCCATGCGTCAGGGCGAGCTTCTGTCGCTGACGTGGGACGATATCGACTTCGATAAGCGCATCGCTCATCTCGCCCTCACCAAGAACGGTGAGAGCCGAAACGTGCCGCTCTCCTCACGGGCTATCGAAGTGCTGACACAGCTTAAAAGCAGGTCCAACGACCAACGCGTCTTACCCACCACCAAGAGCGCCGTTATACAGGCTTGGGAGCACCTCAGAGCGCGCGCGGGATGCTCGGACCTGCACTTCCACGATCTGCGCCACGAAGCCGTCACGCGCCTTCTGGAGCGTGGGTGGAACGTAATCGAGGTCGCCACCGTCTCCGGTCACAAGGAGCTCAAGATGCTGCAGCGCTACTCGCACCTGCGAGCAGAAGATCTGGTGGCTCGCCTGGGGTAAACAGCGCATGCCCCGTCCGTAGAAAGATCAGGTTGGACCATCGGTATTGATCGCCAAGCCACTCAGCCTCCGTCTAGCGATGTCCTAGAGGATTCCTTTTGAGTCGAAGGGGAGCCGCTTTGCGCCCCGATGCAAGCCAGGCTCTAACCTCCTCTGTTGAGGTGCCCTGCAGGAGACAAGCGGAGATCGGCTACATCTCCTCTCTTCACCTCCGAATATTCTCGGCCGTTCGGTTGTTTCGCATCAAGGATGGTGTCCCACCGCGTGGTGTAACTGACGGCATTGGTCGCCGTGCTGTCCGGCTTGGCCGGGTTGGTCAGCGTGCTGCTACTGCTGGCAGGCTGATGAAGGGATCATCGCTCAATTGTCCGACGCTTTCCAGCGTCATGTAGCGGGCACGCTGAACGGCCCATTCATCGTTCTGTTCGAGCAGCAGGGCTCCGACGAGACGCACGATGGCGTCGTCATTCGGGAATATGCCGACGACATCGGTGCGCCGCTTGATCTCCCCGTTAAGGCGTTCGATCGGATTCGTGCTGTGAAGCTTGGCCCGATGCTCC
>NZ_VLJG01000062.1:0-11076 GCF_007829415.1 Aminobacter sp. J44
GCAATCGGGAAGGATCGGCGCGCCGGGCGGCATGCTCGTGCCAGGTCGACGGGGCGATCGGCAGCACACGGCAGATCGGCTCGACCCCGTACGCATCGCGGTGAGCGTCGATAAAGGCGATCATCGCTTCAGTGGGCGGTCGAGCTCCGCCATCGCAAAATAAGCCGACGCCTTGCGCAGGATCTCATTGGCCTGACGAAGCTGGACGCCCGTAAAAACCCTCGCGCCTTTGGTGCTGTCGTGATTCATTGACGATGCTTGATCATGGAGCATCATCATGGACCCACAGTCGCTGTTCAGCCTGAACGATCACCTTGAGGCGCTGAGCCAGCATGGTGATCCGCTCGAGGTGTTGGAGCGGACAGTGGACTTCGAGTACTTCCGCGGCTGGCTCGTCGAGGGGCTGGGGTACAGCGACGGCAGCAAGGGTGGCCGGCCGCCATTCGATCCGGTGGCCATGTTCAAGATCCTGATCCTGCAGGCCCAGCACAATTTGTCGGACGCGCGCATGGAGTTCATGATCCGTGATCGGCTGAGCTGGATGCGGTTCCTGGGGTTCTCACTCGGGGACCGGACGCCGGATGAGAACACCATCCGCCATTTCCGCAACCGCATGACCGAGACGGGCACGCTCAAGCGGGTGATGAAGGCCTTCGACTGGCAACTGCACAAGAAGGGGTACATCCCGATGTCGGGGCAGATCGTGGATGCCTCGCTGGTGCCGGCGCCCCGGCAGCGCAACACCGATGGCGAGCAGCAGGCGATCAAGGACGGCAAGACGGCCGCGGAGATCTGGCCCGACGAGCCGGCCAAGGCGGCCCAGAAAGACACGGATGCGCGCTGGACGCTCAAGGTGGGCGGCAAGGTGCGCTATCGGGCGGACGGCACGCCGCTGCCAATGATCGCGCTGCCGGTATTCGGCTACAAGAGTCACATCAGCATTGATCGACGCTACGGCTTCATCCGGGCCGCCGCGGTCACCTCGGCATCCCATCCCGATGGACGCATGCTGCGCCAGGTCATCGATCGGCAGAACACCGGCAGCGAAGTTTGGGCCGACAGCGCCTACCGCTCACAGAGCAACGAGGCCTGGCTCGCCGATCGCATGCTGACCAGCCGCATCCATCGACGCAAGCCCAAGGGCAAGCCGATGCCGGTAGCGACGGCTCGTGCCAACGCTGCCAAGTCGGCGGTCCGCGCCAGGATCGAGCATGTCTTTGCTCATCAGAAAAACCGCTTCGGGCTGTTCATCCGCACCATCGGCATCGCCCGGGCTGAGGCCAAACTGACGCTGGCCAATCTGGCCTACAACTTCGACCGTCTGATCTTTCACGAGAAGCGCCCCGCCACGCCGTGAGTCCGTCCGCACGTGCGGGAAGCGCCTGATCCTGGCGCAGCAGCCCGCAGCAGAAGGGCCAATCTTGCCGAAAGCACTGGATCTCACACCGGCATCAGGGCGCCGCCGCACACGTTGACCCAGTTTTTGCGGGTGTCCAGCTCGCGAACCTCCCGTTCAAGCTCCTTGATCCGCGACAGCTCCGCGCTCGTCGGCCCAGGGCGCATGCCTGCATCGCGCTCAGCACGGCGCACCCAACCGCGAAGCGTCTCGCCGGTGCAGCCGATCTTCGAGGCGATCGAATTGATCGCTTCCCATTCCGAAGCATACTCGCCTCGATGTTCCAGAACCATTCGAACCGCGCGCTCGCGCACTTCAGGTGAATAGGTATTGCCGTTCCGTTTCGTCATGATGGCTCCTTAMTCTCAAGAGGGGGAGCCTCCGGCAATCCCGGCGCGGTTCAGCTTGGATTTTTGAATCGGTGGCACAGAGTCTTGAATCGAGTTACCGCAAATTTTTTCAACTCGATCCCATTCATTTCGATTTGACAGGACTTAGGTTCAATCGCTGCCATTGCGTTGACGAGGTCAGTGTATTGCCGCGTTTTCCGTTTTCCAACAAAAGTGCGCAGAGACCGACGCAGATCGCGGATAGCGCGTTTCCACTTGCCGGAGAGGCATTTCAGGTTGCGGAAATGGTAGTTCGACTTGTGGGCAATTTGATTCGATTTGAGAAAACTTACGGTAGTTCGATTCAGGGTTCTGGAAAGACGATTCAGTTCTGGAAGGTTGAGATTCAGAGTTCGAGAATGTCGTTACTGGTGCAAACGGGGTTTGCTGAGGTCGGTAGACCTATCTGCATGGAGCACGCGCGTAGCGACCAGAGCGGGGCGTGTACCCAAGCTCATGCACGCAGGGCGCACCGCCATCGCTCTGAGGTTGCCCTATGTTAGCCAGAGGACCGTCTGGACTACTTTGAATAGTGTGCAGCTTTGCAACCGCAGTCGGCGAGAGCCCTGATTGCGATGGCCGCATTCCCGGGAGCAAGTGGCCAGCATCGCTGGGATGAAGGCCTTGGAAGCGCTGCTAATGGTTTGATCCGTTTTCGTCAGAAGATTGCTGAGTTCCCCACATTACCCTTTCAAACGACGTTTGAAGGAGTAACTGGCTGAAGGACCTGGGACAGGAAGTGCCTCCGAGCTGATGCAGCAGTTGGCAGTGACGGATAGTGCCGCGCAACAAGAAGGTCCGCTCTCGTCATTCACAGCGATGAGCCGTGGGCTCCCCACACGTCAGCTGTGGCGATGCCTTTCCAGAATGGCGCGCCGATATTGTAGCCCAATGACCATCGACGGCAGGCCAGGGGCTTCCGCTAGCACGCTCGCCTACGTGTCGGGGAGTGGGAATATGACCTAGACATCGCCGGCAGCTACGTTGTTGAGCTCGCCGATGGACTCGTAGGACTCTTCGAGTTGGAACCCTCCCCCGACCGGCTTGGATGACGGATTTGCCTGAAAGATTTGCACGGAGGAGGCTGACTTTGATCAGCTTACGCGCGAGTTGGGTCAAGCAGACCTGTCACTGAATAGGCGGCCGCAAAGGTGAAGAATGAGGGAAATGCCTGAGATTGCATGGCTCAGGGGCGAAAAGGGCTAGACGACAAGGGCTGATGTTCGACTTCGGCCATCTCGCCGCGAAGACGATGCCGGAAAGCTGGAACCCCCGGCCGGAGGCGCTAGCCTTCCGCGTCCGCCGGTGCGCCGCTCCACGCTCCCGTCAGCAACTTCAACCGCAAGGTCGGAAATAGATGCCTAGCTACTCGAAGCGCTGCACAGGTTTAGCGACCACTCCTCGGAGACGTGGGCGAGCGGCTTCCCCGCGACGAGGTGTCTGCCCAGTGGCTCGCCGAGCGCCGCACCATGGGGCCGGAACATGGGGTTGTCATCATATGTGCGATGTGGAGAGCCGGTACGGCGGGTTCCTTGGATCAGGCATGCTGGAACTGGCCCCCGGCATATATTGGGCACCCGCGCATGAGCTCCGGCGTCCGCAATCTTGTCTGGGAAGTGCTCAGCGACTGGTACAGCCAGCTGTGCAGGGGAAGCATACCGATCACCTGGGGGGACGGCGCTGCACAAGGCAGGCTCGGCTCGCCACACTTGGCGAGCCGCCCAAAGGTCGGCTTTCACGATGCCATGCTGCTCGTGCGGCGTCATCTGCCCACTACGACCAGCCCCCTTTGGGCTAGCCAGTTCTTTGACATTGTGAAGGTTAACAATGCGCTAAAAGCCAGAGGTTTCCTCGCGCACGCGGAGATGGAGCGATCGAATCTCCGGCTCATGGACACGCCATCCGATGACATCCATCTCCACCGCATCGGACGTGATCCTCATTTGCCCAACGAAATTCTTGCCTAGACTGGACCAGCAAGACCCCCAAGTGACTTTCCGCCATCCACAAATAGCGTCTGACCGGTAATTAGCGCTGCATCTGGTGAAGCCAGGAATGCTATTGCTGGCGCGATTTCTGCAGGATCGGCGGGGCGTCCGCGCGCCTCGCGACTGGCGGCCGCTGCGATGCCTTCCGCCCCGAACGCCTCTATCATCGGCGTTTGGGTGAAGCCCGGTGCGACCGCATTCACACAGATTAAGCGTTCGCGTAGTTCAAACGCCATCGCCCGCACCATGCCGACAACAGCGGCCTTCGAAGAGATGTAGGCAACGTTGTTGCGGTCGCCGAGAACGCCACGCGAAGCGATCATAACAATACGACCTCCTTGTCCCATCTTTGACAGAGCTTGGCGCGCCAACCGAAACATCCCAAACACATTGACATCAAAGGTCCGCTGAAAATCCTCGTCAGTCTGCTCAGGAATTGGCTTTGGGATTAGGATACCGGCGGCAGCCACCACAACATCGATCCGTTGTATCCTGGCCAGCGCTTCATCCACTTGCTCAGCGCTGGTCACATCGACGACGCATCCTTCAACAGCGAGTCCCTGTGCTCTCAGTTCGGCAGCGCGCTGATGCACGGCGTCATTGCGATCCATTGCAATAACCCTATACCCTTGCCGGGCCAGAAGTTCGACAACTGCGAGGCCGATGCCCTGCGCGCCGCCGCTGATAATAGCCGTTTCCACCCTAAACATCCCGTTCTTCGAAGGCGTCCAACAAGAACATGCCCGCCCGTACAAGCGCCTCCCGAGCCTCCGGCAAGCGCGGCGCAAACCATTGCCACGCATGAAACATGTCCGGCCAGGCGTCCGTTGTCACCTTGCAACCCGATGCTTGCAATTTTCCCACAAAGCGCTCAGCGGCAGGCGCAAAAACTTCAGCCTTGGCGTATTGGACGAAAGTCTTAGGCAGGCGGTCCAAGTCACCGTTGATTGGGGAGATCCTTGGATGCGACGGATCGTTGGGTCCAAGATAACTCCGGAACGCCCAGTTGATGGTTCCCTCATCCAACGATGGGTCCGTATTGCTGCCGCTGTCAACAAAGAAAGCTGCCAAATCAACTGTTGGTGACAGGGCACATAGCGCTAGTGGTGCCCTTTCTGCGGCCATCGCCGTTACCAAGGCGAGAGTAGCGCCAGCCGAATCCCCCGCCAGCGCAACAGCGGCTGGCAGTCCCGCAACCCAATTGTAGAATGAGAGGATTGCATTTGGGGCTGCCGGAAAGGGGTGCTCGGGCGCAAGCGGATAGTCCACGATAATTGCTGGGCAGCCTGCAGTCTCAGCGAGCCATGCGGCAACGTGGCGATGCGAGGCTATTGATCCAAAAGTAAAAGCTCCACCATGCAAATAGAGGATTATCCGACGATCATTCGACTTCTGCGGTGTTAGCAGTTCGGCAGCGAGAGGCGCCCCCTCCACTGTTGATACAACCATCCCGCCGGGTAACTGATTTCGCGACGCGGCTCGCTCCATTCCAGCCCGGACGGCCGTCAGGCGGCTGAGGTGTTCCTCCTCCGTGGCAATAATCCGGGGTTGGGCCGACATCGCGGCATACAACTTCTCGAATTCAGGGCTCGGCAACAACGTCTCCCGCATATACCCTAACATCACTAAACATACCTAAGGGTATAAACGCTGCCGCGTCAATGGGCAGTCCGCGGATCCATCCGGGAGGCCTGAGCATGAGGAAGAAGAAAATACCTATTGCATCCCTATGCTACCCCCGAGTATTATTCGGCGAATTGTTCCTTAACATGACGAGGGGGGTCGGGAGGTGGAGCCGATTGTGGTCATCACAGGTGGAGCGAAGGGCATAGGTCGCGCTTGCGCGACACGGTTTGCCGACGGCGGTTGGAAAGTGCTCATCGCCGACCTCGATATCTCCAATACGACGGGAACAGCCTTCGCTTGCGATGTTTCCAATCAAGAGGATGTCAGGTTGTTGACGGAATGGGTGGACAGTTATGGCGTGCCCACCGCCGTCATTCACTCAGCCGGGATTTCACACCCAATGCTTGAGCCCGACGAGCTGACGGCAAAAGAATTTCGCCACGTAGTTGATGTCAATCTGACTGGCACCTTTCTGATATGCCGTGCTTTTGCTGCGCGAATGCGTAGAGCCGGAGGATCATTGGTGAATATCGGCTCAATGACTGCCACCAACGTGCTACGACTGCACGGGTACGCACCATCGAAAGCTGCCGTGTTGCAACTTACAAAGCAATTGGCGCGCGAATGGGGGGGCGACGGTATCCGGGTCAATGCTATCTCTCCCGGCTATGTTCTTACAGAGCCGCTGGTCATGGCCTTTGCGAGCGGCCAGCGTTCTGAAGCAAAATTACGCTCCGCGACCCTGCAAGATCGCATTCTAGAACCAAGTGAGATCGCTGAAACCGCCTGGTTCCTCTGCAGCGCTGCTGCAAGGGGAATTACCGGTCAGAACATAATCGTTGACGCCGGGTTCAGCCTGAACGGGCCTTGGGACATGGCTGACTGAACAGGACTGCAATTATGACAGAGTTTTTTCGAGACTGGACGGAATTTCACGCGAGGATGAACCCTGCCGCCATTGCGCTGCGTGAGGACGAAACCGGGCGTGTCTTCACATACGGCGAATTTGTGCGCCGAGCGGGACGGGTAGCAACGGGCCTGCGTGAGATGGGCATTGGCACAGGCGACCGTGTCGCCACGCTGATGTTAAACAGCACAGACACGTTCGAGATTATGTTTGCCGTGCCGCGGTTGCGCGCACTGTTCCTGCCCATGAACTGGCGCCTAGCTGTGCCAGAACTGACAGAGATTGTTGCACAAGCCAAGCCAACCGTACTGATCTATTCTGCTGAGTTTTCTCAGCAGGCTGAAGCCCTTCATCGCTCATTTCCGGCTTTGCGATTGCTGCGTGCGGACCGCGGTGCCCCTTCGGAGTACGAGACGCTGGCTACAACCGGAACGCCAACGCCTGTACCGGAAGATATCGACTGGAACAGCCCGTGGACAATAATTTACACGTCGGGGACAACCGGGAAACCAAAGGGCGCGCTGATCACCTATAAGATGGTGTTCTTTAATAATACACACACCTCTTGGATGGCGAGGCTTTCAACCGCTTCCGTCTGTGCTTCTTTTCTACCGACTTTTCACATCGGCGGCCTGAACGCGTTTCCTAACCCAGTCCTGTATAGCGGCGGTAGTGTCATAGTAATGCCGAGATATGACGCAGCTCGACTGTTAGATTTGCTGACCAACCCCGAGCTTGGCGCAAACCGCAGCTGGGGTGTACCTACTACTTTTTCATTTATGTCCGAGCTGCCGCAGTTTGTAGAAGCACAGTTCAACCTCGACTGTGTGATGGGGACGGGCGGCGCTCCGATGCCAATCGCATTGCTGGAAATCTATCAGGCTAAGGGAGTTACCCTGCTACAAGGGTGGGGAATGACCGAAACTTGCACGACAGGAAGCATTCTCACAGAAGACAGGCTCGTGGAGCGAATAGGGTCGGTCGGTAAGCCGATCCTAAACCTGAAGACACGGCTAGTGACTAAGTCTGGTCGCGATGCCCAGCAAGGTGAAGTTGGGGAAATGTGGGTCAAGGGGCCCACAGTAACGCCCGGGTACTGGAACAATCCAGCCGCAGACGCGGCCAACTTTGAGGATGGTTGGTTCAAGACGGGCGACGCTATGCGACAGGATCCCGAGGGGTTCCTTTACATGGTGGACCGATGGAAGGATATGTACATATCCGGCGGCGAGAACGTTTATCCGGCAGAGGTCGAAAACGTTCTGTGCGCTTTACCTCAAGTCAGCCAAGCGGCAGTTATCGGGATTCCGGACAATCGATGGGGGGAAACCGGTTGCGCGTTTGTGACGCTTAAAGCCGGCGACACGATCGATGAGGCTGCCATTATAGCACACTGCAATGGGAGGCTGGCACGCTACAAGCTGCCTCGAAGAGTGATCATCCTTGATGAGATGCCGCTCAACGCTACCGGCAAAATTCAGAAGCTAGTCCTGTCTGAAATCTACCGGCGCGATTTTGGCGGGTAGAAGACCGCCGGATGATGCATTGAACCTTTGGCCCGCTCGCACTGAGGGGGGCCAGATCTGGCAAAGATACCAATTGGTAAAAAAGTATACTAAGGGCAGAGCCAATGCTGCGCCGCCCGACTTGGAGAATTCGATGACAGCAACCCAAACAACCAAATACTACGATGTCGTTATTGTAGGTGCTGGGTTCGCCGGCCTTTATATGCTGCACCGACTTCGTAATGCAGGACGCTCGGTAATCGTTTTTGAGCGTGGCGACGAGGTGGGTGGAACCTGGTATTGGAATCGTTATCCCGGTGCGCGTTGCGACGTTGAAAGCCTACAATACTGTTACTCGTTTCCAGAGGCGGAAGATACCGGCTGGCGCTGGAGCGAACGCTTCTCTGCCCAGCCGGAGATCTGGGCTTATGCTCGGCACATTGCTGACAAGCTCGACCTTCGGCGAGACATATCCTTTACGAAGCGTGTAACTGCGGCAACTTTCAACGAAGCGAAGGGCCGTTGGTACGTGGAGACGGACAAGGGAGATAGCGTCGAGTCCCAATTTTGTATTATGGCAACAGGAAATCTGTCAGAACCGACAGTTCCAAATCTTCCCGGCATTTCTGATTTTAAAGGCGCGATCTATCACACCGGGGCGTGGCCGAGAGTGGAGCCGGATTTCACCGGTAGACGCGTTGGAGTGATCGGAACAGGGTCATCCGGGATCCAAGCTGTTCCAGAATTGGCACGCCGCGCCGATGAGGTGGTCGTTTTCCAGCGCACCGCGAATTTCTCGGTTCCAGCCCGCAACCGTCCACTAACGGATGACGACTATGAGGCGTTCAAGGCTCAATACCCAAACCGGCGAGCCGTTGCGCGACGCACATTCTCTGGCACGATCTTGCCGCGTTCGCTCGGGGTTAACGCAATCGATGCTGGGCCAGAACTCGCCAATGCGGAATTTGCGCTGCGTTGGGGCTGGGAGAAAGGTGGTGGCGCCAGTTTCCTTAATGCCTTCGATGACCTCATGGTATCTCGAGAATCGAATGCGATCGCTGCGGACTTTGTCCGCCAGAAGATCAAAGAAATAGTTACTGATCCCGAAGTAGCAGCCTCTTTGTGCCCGAAAGGCTATCCTATAGGTGCGAAAAGGCTTGCTTGCGACACTGGGTACTACGAGACTTTCAATTCGCCGAATGTAAAGCTTGTCGACCTCAAGAAAACTCCTCTGGAATGTGTCACCGGTGATGGATTGCGCACCTCAGAGGGTGAATATCTTCTCGATGATCTGGTCTTCGCGACGGGTTTTGATGCCGGGACAGGAGCGATCAGCCGCATTGATGTCCGAGGACGCCAAGGCAAGCAACTAAAAGATGTTTGGTCACAGCACCCTAGTTCGTATTTGGGGCTAATGATCGCGGGTTTCCCAAATTTGTTCACTATTACGGGCCCTGGATCTCCCGCCATCCTTACCAATTTGCTGGTCTCCATCGAGTACCACGTCGAATGGATCGATCGCTGTATCGCCGACCTTGAGGCAGCAGGCCATACGATTATCGAACCGACTGAGTGGGCACAGGAAGCTTGGAGCACCGAGGTTGCGAAGACGGTCGAAGGCACCCTCTTTCTTGAAGCCGATTCGTGGTACATGGGAGCAAACGTTGAGGGCAAACCGCGCGTATTTATGGCATATGCGGGGGGTGTCCATGCATACGAAAATCGCTGCGAAACCATCGTAGCCCAAGGGTATACCGGCTTTGACCGCCGCGGCTAATCTTCGGCAGAATTTATGGTCCAAGGCACGGCTATGATTACAGGGGAACCCAGAGAGGCTGCAGGACAGCCCCTCTCGCTCAGCCTGATGATTACTTTAGCAGCAGGTGCAGGACTTGGGATAACCGGGATGACGCTCATAGGCCCATCCTTGCCGGCGCTGCAATTGCATTTCGTTTTGACACAGCAAGGGACCGCGCTTTCGCAAGCAGCCTATCTTTTGGCCTTGGCTGTTCCACAATTGTTTGTTGGCTTCTTGTCCGATCGATTTGGGAGGCGGCGGCCACTCTTAGTCGGTCTGTCCCTGTTCATCTTAGGAAGCATTGTATGTTTTGTCGCTCAGACGCTCGCGCTATTTCTAGCCGGACGGCTTCTGCAAGCGATCGGCGCGTCAGCGGGACTCGTATCCGCGGGTGCTCTCCTGCGCGAGCGCCATTCAGAACGCCGAGCTGCGGGTGTTATTGGATACCTCTCGCTGGGGATGATGGTCCTTCCAATGCTCGCCCCAATCATAGGCGGTTTGGTGCAGACGACGCTGGGATGGCGCGCAAACTTCCTTATTCTCGCAGGGCTGGGTCTTGTTGTCCTTTTTAGTGCTGCCCAAAAGGTCGAGAGATCATCACCAACACCACCACAGACGCCTACTTCAAGCTTCAAATCTCTACTTCTGTCGGCAAAATTTCGGCTCTATGCTGGGCAGATTGCCCTCGCGTCCGCGGCAAACCATACTTTCCTCAATAGTGCACCTTACCTGTTGACGGCGCGTTTCGGTCTTACACCGGCCCAGTATGGCCCTTTGTTCTCCGTGCCTGCTATATCGTTCTTGCTGGCCAACCTTATTTCCACTCGTATTGTCGCGCGCTGGGGTTTGCAGCGACTAATCCTGATTGGGACGACGATCACGTTGGTCGGCGGCGCAGGAGGACTACTATTGGCAATGGTATCCAGTTTCAGCTATCTGATGTTGTTCGCGATTGCTTCAACGATGAGCTTCGGCCACGGCTTGACAATTCCGAATGCCATGACGGGGGCGATCGGCGCGGTCCCGGGTGCATTAGGGCGCGCGGCAGGCTTGGCAGGTTGTCTTCAAATGAGCTTGGGCGCGCTCGCGGTGCTCATCTTCATGCCGCTGGTTTACATCGACATGCTGCCACTATTATTCGCGCTAGCCGCCGTGGGTGGTATTGCCGCCACCTGGTGGTTTCTCGCCGCAGATGCTGAATAAGTCTAACGCGAGCCACGAAAATCACCTCGAACGTCATCCTTACCAGTTTAGAGCGGTTTTCGATCATTCCGGGTCATATCCGCACGAGCTGAAGTAGTTTGCGCATTCGTCGGGCTGGAAGATATCGACGAGTCTGCCGATCAGGTCCCAGAGGCCGCTGACGGTTCGCTCACCGATCTTTCGGAGCATGGCCTTGAGGCGCGAGAAGGCCTTCTCGATAGGATTGAAGTCCGGGCTGTATGGCGGGAGGAAGCGCAGGGTTGC
>NZ_VLJG01000063.1:0-10590 GCF_007829415.1 Aminobacter sp. J44
GCACGGCTCCTGTTCCTCCCGCCATACTCCCCAGACTTCAACCCCATCGAGATGGCTTTCTCGAAGCTGAAGGCCCTGCTTAGAAAAGCCGCCGCCAGAACCATTGACGATCTCTGGTCAGCGGTCGCCGMCTGCCTCTCCGCCTTCACCCCGCAGGAATGCCGGCACTACTTCGAGGCGGCGGGATATGACCCGGACTAAATCGAATCTGCTCTAAACATGGGCTGTTAGGGGATCATCATGAAAATCTCGAAAATTATACTTCTTTCCACGCTTCCGTTTGCCATCGTGGGCTGTGGCGGCGGCTCGGGCGGCCCTGCCGGBCCGGGCGGTCCGGGCGGCGAGACCTTCACCGGTTTCAGCACCCTGAAGCCGGGCACGACCACTGTCGTGAAGGGCGTGGGACGCGAGGTATCCGTCGACGCAAATGGCAAGGTAAGCGACTTTTCGAGCGCAGGCCCCGTCCAGGCGAAGCTGACCACCGACAAGGATGGCGAACCGCTTTCCCTGACGCTCGAGCGGAGCTCTGGCGCGATCACGATCGACACCAAGTCCGGTACCATCGAGGACGAAGAGGCATTCGTCCTGGCTTATTCCAATGACCTGAAGAAGGGCATCATTCTCGCCGGACCGGAAGGAAACGGGTTCGAGTATCAAACGTTCGGCGCCTGGGCCGCGGATGAAGGTACGAAGGCAAGTGTCGGCGCCTTCAGCATCGGCGCCGAGACCGACGCCTCCAAGGTGCCAACGTCCGGCACAGCCACCTTCACGGGTCGCGCAGCAGGCATTTACGTTGATGGGGCGGGCAACCCGGATGCGGTCGTTGCGCGCGCGACACTCAACGCTGACTTCGCAAACAAGACCATCGACTTCCGCACCAGCGGCACGGAGTCTGTCACCGAGGCCGCGCGTTCCGATCTCAACCTCAACGGCAAGCTGACCTACAGCTCGGGCGCAATTGCCGGCAATGTCGCTACGGCCGGCGGTTTGAAGGGCAACGTGGAAGGCCGCTTCTACGGTCCTGCGGCTGAGGAAGTCGGCGGTACGTTCGCCCTTTCCGGCAACAGTGGCGAGCGCTTCGGCGGCGGCTTCGGGGCGTCCAGAAAATAATGAAACTGGCGGCACTTTTTGTCACCCTCCTGGCTGCCGGCACGGTGGCCGCGAACGCCAATCCCACCGTGGAGCGCATGTTCCAGACCGCGAACGCGGCAGCCCAGTCGGGACAATACGATGTCGCCATCACGACGTATCGGCACCTCCTGCGGGAGGTGCCGACACCCCGCATCAAGCTGGAGCTCGCAAGGCTCCTGCTACAGACGGGAGAGAACTCCGAAGCGCTGGCGCTCTTCCGCGAGGTCCATGACGCAAAGGACACACCGCAGGCCGTTCGCCGCAACATTCTGAGTTCATGGAGGCCGCGGAACTCCGTACCGTTCGTATCCGGTACGGCATAAGGGCGATCAGCGAATCCAATCCGTCGCGCGTCTCCGACGGCGCCACCGTGTTCTTCAACGGCGTTCCCTACGAGTATCAGCCTGAAGAGGAGGTCAAAACCTCGTTCGGGCTCGAGCCGTGGCTCTCCGTTGAACGGCTCTGGCAAAACAACCTCCTGACGAAGCTGTATTCTTCGGCCCGGATTTTCGACAACGATCAGCTGAACAGCGGGCGGTTTCAGTTCGCCGTCGCCCGGCAGGCCGAAAGCGTCCCCGGCCTTTTCGTCCAGGTGGCAAGCGACGTCGAAGTGCGTCGGCACAATTCCTACGTGATGCCTTCGCTCGAGACCTGGAAGCATCACAAGCTGACTGACACGCTGAATGTCGGCGTGGGTGGGCAGCTCGGCTACATGGCGGTGAAGGATAGTGACGCCACTGGCGTCTACTACCGCCCCTATGGCTATGTCGACTGGTCCATTACCCGGTCGCTTCGCGGCTTCGGCCGGGTGTCGCTCGAACACCTGAATGGCCGAAACGACTATTACACCTATGTGGCGCCGAAGGTGGAAGTCGGGCTGAACTTCCGCTCCGCCGGGTTCGATATCACGCCGATGATCTCGCTGACGCAGACGCGCTATTCGGAATACGACCCGTTCTGGGGCGTGACGCGCCGCGACGACACCTACCGCGCATCCGTCTCCGTCTCGCACGACCAGTTCAACTTCAAGGGCTTCACGCCGGAGCTGACGGTCTTCCACGAGCAGCGTGACAGCAACGTGGCCATCTACGAGTACCACCAGACCGGCGCTTTCGTCTCACTGAAGCGAGCGTACTAGCTCGCGACTTGTTGATGGACAGGACCCCCGAGGGTCCAGCAAGGGACGGCGGGCGCACCACCTCCGCCCGCCGTCATGTTTCTGATCCCGACCGGCCAGCGCAAATCGCTGACTCAGTGGAGCCGGTCTTTGCCGAGAGATTGTAGCCTTTCAGACGGCCCCCCACCCGCTAGCCCGTACAGGCCGCAGTCCATCCGCTGCAGTCCGCCACGCCCTTGCATCTCTTCGCAACTGATATACTAATATACCGGTGACACCGGCCATGAGAGATCATGCGTTCTGCAAGCGAGAGCGAAGCTGCATCAGAGCTGTCCGCCCTGCCTGGCGAGGCGGCGCGGGTCGCGGAAGGTGCGTTGGCCGCAAGTGTAGCGGCGAGGCAGGCGCCACGCCCGCTTCCCATCCGCCGCGTGACGGCGGCGACGGCGATCTACAACCGCCTCTATGACGACATCGTCGCGCTCAGGCTCGCGCCTGGAACGGCGCTGCAGGAAAAGCGCATTGCCGAGGAATTCGGCGTCTCGCGCACGCCCGTGCGCGAGGCCCTGCTCAAGCTTTCCGAAGGCGGGCTCGTCGACATCTTTCCGCAGTCGGCAACCGTCGTCTCGCGCGTGCCGGTGGCCGCGATCCCGGAGGCCGTGGTCGTGCGCAAAGCGCTCGAAACGGTGACGGTCGCGGCGCTGGCGGCCAAGGCCGACGGCGCCGACATCGCCGAACTCGATGCCATCATCGCCCGGCAGGCAAAGTTCGCGGCCTTGGGCGACACCTCCGCCTTCCACGAGGAAGACGAGGCCTTTCACGAGGCGATCGCGCGGCTGGCCGGATTTCCCGGCATCTGGACGCTGCTGAAGACCGTCAAGGTGCAGATCGATCGCGCCCGGCGGCTCGCGCTGCCGGCGCTTGGCCGCATGGACCAGATCGTTGGCGAGCACGGGACGATCCGCAATGCCATCGCCGCGCATGACGTTTCTGCGGCTCGGGAGGCGATGCTGCATCATCTGAGCGCCGTCATTCCGGATGTCGCCGAGCTTTCCGCGCGCCACCCCGACTATTTTTGCTGAACAGCCATGTCTGCTGCACGATTTCGACCGGCAGGGCGGACCGACTGACGAGGGAGAGACAGAAGATGAGGCAAGGTTGGAGATGGTTCGGGCCGAACGCCCCGGTCACGCTCGACGAGGTGCGGCAGGCCGGCGCCACCAATGTCGTCTCCTCGCTGCATGAGGTGCCGATCGGCCGCGCCTGGACCGAACGCGAGGTCGCCGAGCGCAAAGAGCTGATCGAGACGGCACCCGCGGGCCGGCCGCCGCTCACCTGGTCCGTGGTGGAAAGCATCCCGATCCCCGACGCCGTCAAGCGCCTCGGCGGCAAGGCAAGGGCGGAGATTGACGCCTGGATCGCCAGCCTCGAGGCGGTCGCGTCCTGCGGCATTCCCGTCGTCTGCTACAATTTCATGCCGGTGGTCGACTGGACCCGCACCGAGCTCGACTATGTGACGCCGACGGGCGCGACGGCGATGCGCTTCGACCACGAGCGCTTTGCCGCCTTCGACCTCTTCATCCTGCAGCGCAAAGGCGCGGAGGCCGAATATTCGCTCGATGACGTCGAGCGCGCCCGCATCGTCTACGAGACGATGAGCGAACAGGAAATCGCGGACATTACCCGCAACATCACCTCGGCGCTGCCGGGCTCGACCACCGAGCCGCTGACGATCCCGGAGTTCCGCGACAAGCTCGAGGCCTATCGCGGAATTGACGCGGCAAGGCTGCGCCAGCACCTGATCGAATTTCTCGCCGCCGTCACGCCTGCCGCCGAGGCGCGCGGCGTGAAGCTGACGCTTCACCCCGACGATCCGCCGCGGCCGCTGTTCGGCTTGCCGCGCATCGCCTCGACCGCCGACGACTATGCGGCGCTGTTCGACGCCGTGCCGTCCGAGGCCAACGGCATGTGCTTTTGCACCGGCAGCCTTGGCGTGCGCGCCGACAACGACCTCGTCGATATGGCCCGCCGCTTTGGCCCGCGCATCCATTTCGCGCATCTGCGCGCGACGAAGCGCGAGGGCGACGGCAGGTCCTTCCATGAAAGCGCGCATCTCGAAGGCGACGTCGACATGGTGGCGGTGCTGAAGGAGCTGGTCGCCGAGGACAGGAAGCGCAGGCCGGGCGAAGACATCATCTTCCGCCCCGACCACGGCCAGCGACTGCTCGACGACCTCAACAAGACGGTAACGCCCGGCTATCCGGCGGTCGGCCGCCTGCGCGGCCTCGCCGAGTTGCGCGGCATTTTGTACGCGCTCGGCGCCGCGCCGAACTGAGCGGTATCTGGGAGGAGAACGCATGACGGATGGATTTTTGCACCCGGATCGGCTGTTTCCGGCCGACCCGGCAACGCGCGCGATCGCGCGCGAGCTCTACGAGACGGTGAAAGACCTGCCGATCGTCAGCCCCCACGGCCACACCGAGCCGTCCTGGTTTGCCGATGACACGCCGTTCGAGGATGCGGCCTCGTTGCTGGTCATTCCCGACCATTATCTCTTCCGCATGCTGCAGAGCGTCGGTGTCAGCCTCGATGCGCTCGGCGTGCCGCGCCTCGACGGCATGCCGGTCGCGAAAGGCCGCGACATCTGGCGCACGCTTGCCGCGCACTACCACCTTTTCCACGGCACGCCGTCGAGCCTGTGGGTGGATCATGCGATGTCGGCCGTGCTCGGCTGCGACGAGCCGCTGACGCCGGACAATGCCGACCGCCTCTACGACCACATCAATGCGCAGCTCAAAAAGCCGGAGTTCCGCCCGCGCGCGCTGCTCGAAAGCTTTGGCATCGAGACGATCGCCACCACCGACGGCGCGCTCGACACGCTCGAGCATCACCAAAAACTCGCGGCGGATGGCTGGATTGGCAAGGTGCGCAGCACCTACCGGCCGGACAGCGTCACCGATCCGGATGCGCCGGGCTTTCGCGACAATCTGATCCGGCTCGGCGAGATCACCGGCTGCGACGTCACGAAATGGGAAGGCATGATCGACGCCCACCGCAAGCGCCGCGCCTTCTTCCGCGACTATGGCGCGACCGCCACCGACCACGGCGTGCCCTCGGCCTTCACCGCCGACCTGCCCCCGCACGAGAAGCAGGCGTTGCTCGATCGCGCGCTCAAGGGGCCACTCTCGGCGCAGGATGCCGAGCTCTTCCGCGGCCAGATGATGACCGAGATGGCCGGTCTGTCAGTCGAGGACGGCATGGTGATGCAGATCCACGCCGGCTCGCGCCGCAACACCAACGCAAGACTCTTTGCCGAGCGCGGGCCGAACATGGGCGCCGACATTCCCGGCCGCACCGACTGGGTGGGCGGATTGACGCCGCTCCTCAACCGCTACGGAAACACGCCGGGCCTGCGCATCATCTTGTTCACGCTAGACGAAAGCACCTATGCGCGGGAACTCGCGCCGATGGCGGGGCACTGGGAGTGCCTGATGATCGGCCCGCCCTGGTGGTTCCACGACAGCCCGAACGGCATTCGCCGCTATCTCGACCAGGTGGTGGAAACGGCCGGCTTCGCCAACCTCGCCGGCTTCAACGACGACACCCGCGCGCTGCTTTCAATTCCGGCACGCCACGACGTCTGGCGCCGCGAAGTGTGCCGGTTCCTTGCACAGCTGGTGGCCGAACACCGCATCTCGAAGCCGCACGCGCAAACAGCTGCGCGCAACCTCTGCTACGACAACGCGAAGAAGGCGTACAAGCTGTAGCGGGGTTCCGCGCAGCTCCCATTCTTCGTCATCGTCGGGCTTGACCCGACGATCCATGCCTGAACCTTGATGCAGGGGCGGCGGTGCAAAAGTCGCGGCAGCCCCCGTAAGGACCTGCAGAGGAGCACGAGCTCCCCTGCCGGGCACGCGGCTCACCACCACCGCTGTGCGACGGCCACGTTCAGGCATGGATCCTCGGGTCAAGCCCGAGGATGACGAAGTTTCAAGGGCTTCGCGAAATTACCAGCGTCTCGCAGGCTGAACCGCCCGGAATCCGGATCGCCCGGCATCCCGGCGTCCTTGCTTGACTTTCGTTAGTCCAAATCTCGCGCCACACGTCCATTCTTCGTCATCGTCGGGCTTGACCCGACGATCCATGCCGGAACCTTGACGCCGAGCCAGCGGTGAAGGGGAAGCCCCGGAGACCGGCCGGGCATGCTGGTCGTTCCGAAGGGAGCCCGCTCAGCCCCCGGATCCAAGCTCCTTCACGTGCTCGGCGTGGCGTTCGATGATCGGCGCGGTCTTCTGCGCATGAGCCTTGAGCACCTCGTTGTCGCCGGACTCGGCATAGCCTTCCATCAGCGCCAGCGCTTCCTCGTGCGCGGCGGTCTGCGCCTCGATATAGGCGGCGTCGAACTCCGCGCCCTGCAGGCCCTTCAGCGTCTCGACCTGCGCGGCGTGCTTGTCGATCATGCCGCCGGGCAGCGCGACGCCCGCGGTCTCCGCCGCCGCGGCGAGCTCGCTGCTGGCCTGCGTGTGGTCGGCAATCATCATGTTGGCGAAGTCCTTGACCGCCTCGCTCGTCGCCCGTTCGCGGGCAAGCGAGCTCGAGGTGATCTCGAACATGTCGGAACTGGCGGCCGTGGTGGCAAACCCCTCGGCGCTCATCTGCTGGGCAAGGCTCGGGCTCGCGAGCATCAGGGCAAACGCAGCCGCGGCAAGCAATCGGGTTTTCATCGGGATCTTCCTGTCCGTGTCGGTTCATCGAACGCCCCGAACCGGCCGTGGAGAAGGATGTTCCCCAGATAAGAACCCGGAAGCTGAATCGCTTGCTTGCGAACACACCGCCGCGCCACCTTCGCCGGATAAGCTCACTTGCCGCTCCGGAGCTTCAACGCCCCACAGCGGTGTTGGGTTGGGACATGGCTGTGGGCTGCAGACGGGGCTTCGAAGCAAGGCGGCGTGGGTCTAGGTCCGCGCCGCCGCTCCCCCCTCAATGCAGCGTGATGATCCCGTCGACGGCGCGCCATTCGGATGGCCGGATCAGCCGCTGATGGGCGACGCGTACCGAGTGCAGCGGGCCGTCGAGGCTCTCTGTCCAGAATTTCAGGAAACCGCGCAGTTCGGGAAATTCCGGCGCCAGGTCATAGTCCTGCCAGATGTAGAGCTGGAGAAGGCCGGGGTGGTCCGGCATGTGGTAGTGGATCTCCGCCGTGGTGAGCCCGTAGCCCTCCAATTGCCTGCGGAAGCCGCTGCTGACGAGTGCAGCCATATGAACCTCCTGGAATGCGTGCTGCCTGCACCATCGATGATGGCCCATCCGGCGCCGAATTCAAGCGCCAAGGATTCAAATTTCCGTTTAAAAACATGGCACTAGTACTCGCCGACTGCGAGTGCTAAAAATTTTGCCTGACCCTCTTGAAAGGCGATTTTTCCGCAATTAGCTCGATATGCGCGGCGCCTGATGGGCCGCGCCCCGTTCCGGCCAGCCGGTCCGGAGCGGTGGAACCTCTCAACAATTGTTTGTCCTTGAGGAGAACGATATGACGTTCCGTCCATTGCACGACCGCATCCTCGTCCGCCGCATCGAGGCCGAGGAGAAGACGGCCGGCGGCATCATCATCCCCGACACTGCCAAGGAAAAGCCGAGCGAGGGCGAGGTCATCGCCGTCGGTCCCGGCCGCCGTGACGAAAACGGCAAGCTGGTCGAGCTCGACGTCAAGGTCGGCGACCGCATCCTGTTCGGCAAGTGGTCCGGCACCGAGATCAAGCTCAACGGCGAAGACCTGCTGATCATGAAGGAAAGCGACGTGATGGGCGTGATCGAGACGCCGTCCGCCGAGAAGAAGGCTGCCTGACAGCTTCTTCGCCACCTCGAGAACAACAAGCCAAAGCTGCCTCAAGAAGGAGTGAGAACATGGCTGCCAAGGACGTGAAATTCAACATGGATGCGCGCGAGCGCATGCTGCGCGGCGTCGACATCCTCGCCAATGCGGTCAAGGTCACGCTCGGCCCCAAGGGCCGCAACGTCGTCATCGACAAGTCGTTCGGCGCGCCGCGCATCACCAAGGACGGCGTTTCGGTCGCCAAGGAAATCGAGCTCGAGGACAAGTTCGAGAACATGGGCGCGCAGATGGTGCGCGAGGTTGCCTCCAAGACCAACGATCTGGCTGGCGACGGCACCACGACCGCGACCGTTCTCGCCCAGGCCATCGTCAAGGAAGGCGCCAAGGCCGTTGCCTCCGGCATGAACCCGATGGACCTGAAGCGCGGCATCGACAAGGCCGTCGAGGCTGTCGTCGAGGAGCTCAAGGCCAACGCCCGCAAGGTCACCAACAATGACGAGATCGCCCAGGTCGGCACCATCTCGGCCAATGGCGACAGCGAGATCGGCCGCTTCCTTGCCGAGGCGATGCAGAAGGTCGGCAATGAGGGCGTCATCACCGTCGAGGAGGCCAAGACCGCCGAGACCGAGCTCGAGGTGGTCGAGGGCATGCAGTTCGACCGCGGCTATCTCTCGCCCTACTTCATCACCAACCAGGACAAGATGCGCGTCGAGCTCGAGGACCCGTATGTCCTGATCCACGAGAAGAAGCTTTCGAACCTGCAGGCGATGCTGCCAGTGCTCGAGGCGGTCGTGCAGTCGGGCAAGCCGCTGCTCATCATCGCCGAGGATGTCGAGGGCGAGGCGCTGGCTACGCTCGTCGTCAACAAGCTGCGCGGCGGCCTCAAAGTTGCCGCGGTCAAGGCGCCGGGCTTCGGTGACCGCCGCAAGGCGATGCTGCAGGATATTGCGATCCTCACCGGCGGTACTGCAATCAGCGAAGACCTCGGCATCAAGCTCGAGAACGTTACCCTCGACATGCTCGGCCGCGCCAAGAAGGTCGTCATCGACAAGGAGAACACCACCATTGTCGACGGCGCCGGCAAGAAGGAGGAGATCGAGGGCCGCATCACCCAGATCAAGGCCCAGATCGAGGAGACGACCTCCGACTATGACCGCGAGAAGCTGCAGGAGCGCCTTGCCAAGCTCGCGGGCGGCGTGGCCGTCATCCGCGTTGGCGGCGCGACCGAGGTCGAGGTGAAGGAGAAGAAGGACCGCGTCGACGACGCGCTGCATGCGACCCGCGCGGCCGTCGAGGAAGGCATTCTGCCGGGCGGCGGCGTTGCGCTCCTGCGTGCGGCCAAGGCGCTCGACAAGGTCGCGACCGACAACACCGACCAGAAGCACGGCGTCGAGATCATCCGCCGCGCGATCGAGGCGCCGGTGCGCCAGATCGCGGCCAATGCCGGTGCTGAGGGCTCGATCATCGTCGGCAAGCTGCGCGAGAACTCCGACTTCGCCTATGGCTGGAACGCCCAGACCGGCGAGTTCGGCGACATGTTCAAGCAGGGCGTGATCGACCCGGCCAAGGTGGTGCGCACCGCGCTGCAGGATGCGGCTTCCGTTGCCGGCCTCCTCGTCACCACCGAGGCGATGATTGCCGAAAAGCCGAAGAAGGAAACCGCTCCGGCCATGCCCGCCGGCGGCATGGACTTCTGAGGCTGACAGGCCGGAGAAATCCGACCCGCCATCTTTCCGGAACTTCCGGGGCCCGATCGGGTCTGCCGGAGTTCAGCTCAGCGAAGCAATCCCGGGCGGCACGCCGCCCGGGTGTCTTCTTCACTGGCCCCAACACTTGCGCCCGCCCGATCCGGGGCGGGCTTTTTTGTTAGGGGGCAGGTGGAGGGCTGAGGCGATCCCGACTGCGATGCTGCAGGTTGATGCGAGCCCTCGTGCTCGTCGCGTCGTCTAGCGGAACCGTTCAGGCATGGATCGTCGGGCCAGGCCCGACGATGACGAAGGTGGTGAGGTCGTGAGCAATTACGAGGCGCCGCGTGCGACCCGGCGGTGATCGGGCGAGCCTTCGGTCTCAGCGACGTTCAGCCCCCGGCGCCGGATGGAAACCCTGCGGGGTACAGCATTCAAGTGTGGGCGCATGGCAACTTTGCGGGCGCGGCACAGCCACTTCGTCATGCCACGGTTTGACCGTGGCATCCATGCCTGAACATTTCCATCGAGCCAGCGGCCGAGATTGGGCCCGCCTCAATTCCTCCCCCTTGGCGGTCTCCCGAGACACAAAAAAGCCGACAGTTTCCTGCCGGCTCAGACTGCTGACAAACCTCTGGCTTCGGCCGGAGGTTTTTGATTCAGTGGGGCATGCTGAAGAAGCCTGCTCCCGAACAGACGGCGCTCGAGATAGTGACGCTYGAGAGCCTGGTGCCGAAGGATCACCTGCTGCGCAAGATCGACGCGGTGATCGACTTTTCCTTCATCCACGATCGTGTCGCGGGGCTCTACTGCCCCGACAACGGCCG
>NZ_VLJG01000064.1:0-10016 GCF_007829415.1 Aminobacter sp. J44
TCCGACGTGCGCGTGAATGTGTAGATGTTCGGATCGCCATGGCGATCTATCATCTTCACGTCAAGGTCATTGGCCGCAAGGCCGGATCGAGCGCGGTGGCGTCTGCCGCCTACCGCTCGGCCTCGCGGATGCGCGACGAGCGGCTGGGGCGCGTGCAGGACTTTTCCAAGAAGCGCGGCGTCGTCCATTCCGAAGTGCTGCTGCCGGATGGAGCGCCCGAAGTCTGGTCCGACCGCGAACGGCTCTGGAACGATGTGGAGGCGTTCGAGGTCAGGAAAGATGCCCAGCTTGCCCGCGAGGTCGAGTTCGCCATTCCGCGCGAGATGACGCAGGCGCAGGGCATCGAGCTTGCCCGCGACTTCGTGCAGGCCGAGTTTGTCGATCACGGCATGATCGCCGATCTCAACGTGCATTGGGACATCGGCGAGGACGGCATGCCAAAGCCCCATGCCCATGTCATGCTCACCATGCGCGAGGTGGACGGGGACGGGTTCGGCCAGAAGGTGCGCGACTGGAACCGCACGCAGATGCTCGAACGGTGGCGCGAACGCTGGGCCGAGCATGTGAATGAGCGGCTGGCCGAACTCGACATAGACGCACGCATCGACCATCGCAGCCTTGAGGCGCAGGGCATCGGGCTTGAGCCGCAGAGCCAGATCGGCGCAGCCGCACAGCGCATCGAGACACGCAGTGTCGGCGAAGGCATCGAGGCTGCCGACCGCGCCGATATGCACCGCGAGATCGCGCGCAATAACGGCGACAGGATCATTGCCGATCCTTCCGTCGCACTGGACGCGATCACGCATCAGCAATCGACCTTCACGCGGCGCGACATGGCGAAGTTCGCGCACCGGCACAGCGACGGCATCGACCAGTTCAACGAAGTGATGGGCGCGATGCAGGGTTCGCCCGATCTGGTCGAGCTTGGGCAAGACGGACGCGGCGAGGATCGGTTCACCACCCGCGACATGATCGAGGCGGAACAGCGCCTGCATCGCGCCGCCGAGATGATGGCCGAGAAGGAATTCCACGAGGTCACCGACAGGGACAGAGAAGCCGCACTTGCGCGCGCGGAACAGCGCGGTCTTTTTCTGTCCGGGGAGCAGGCCGACGCGCTGGCGCATGTTACGGACGGGCGCGATCTTGGCATTGTCGTCGGTTATGCCGGGACGGGCAAGAGCGCCATGCTGGGCGTTGCGCGCGAGGCATGGGAGGCGGCGGGCTATGAGGTGCGCGGCGTCGCCCTTTCCGGCATCGCCGCCGAGAATCTGGAAAGCGGATCGGGCATTGCGTCGCGCACCATCGCCAGCATGGAGCATGGCTGGAAGAACGGACGCGATATGCTGACTGCCCGTGACGTGCTTGTCATCGACGAGGCGGGTATGGTCGGCACGCGGCAGCTGGAGCGCGTGCTGTCGCATGCGGCGGAGGCTGGCGCAAAGGTGGTGCTGGTTGGCGATCCGCAGCAGCTCCAAGCAATAGAGGCCGGCGCGGCCTTCCGCTCGCTGCATGAGCGTCATGGCGGCGTGGAAATCCATGAGGTCCGCCGCCAGCGCGAGGACTGGCAGCGGGATGCAACACGCGATCTGGCGAGCGGCAGAACGCGAGAGGCAATCCATGCCTATGACAGCCTCGGCATGGTGCATGAAGCACAGACGCGAAAGCAGGCGCGCGGCGATCTGATCGAGCGCTGGGACCGCGACCGGCAGGCGGCACCGGATGCGAGCCGCATCATCCTCACCCACACCAATGCGGAGGTGCGCGAACTCAACGAGGCGGCCCGCGACCGGATGCGCGAGGCAGGCGATCTTGGCGAGGACGTGCGCGTGACCGTCGAGCGCGGCGAAAGAAACTTCGCCGCCGGGGATCGCGTCATGTTCCTGGCTAACGAGCGCGGCCTTGGCGTCAAGAACGGCACGCTTGGCACCATCGAGGATATCAGCACAACATCCATGTCGGTTCGCACTGACGACGGGCGCAGCGTGTCCTTCGACCTGAAGGACTATGACCGCATCGACCACGGCTATGCGGCCACCATCCACAAGGCGCAGGGCATGACCGTTGACCGGACGCATGTGCTGGCGACGCCCGGCATGGACGCCCATGGCAGCTATGTCGCCCTGTCGCGTCACCGCGGCGGCATGGACCTGCATTATGGCCGCGACGACTTCGCCAGTCAGGACAGATTGGTGAACACTCTTTCGCGCGACCGCGCGAAGGATATGGCGACGGATTACGAGCAGCAGATCGGCCCGGCGCAGGATTATGCCGAGCGGCGCGGCATCACCTTCCGCGCCCGTGTCGCCGAGATCATGCGCAAGATCGTGCCGGAACGTGTGCGCGACAGGATCGACGGGCTGCTCGACGGTCTGCGCTCCCCCGGCAGCGGCGTGCCTGGCGCGGATGCTGTGAAGCAACCGGAAAGAGAGAGCGCCGGGAAGGAAGCGGAGATCGACCCGGAGGCGGCGTTGCGCCGCGCCCGTGGCAGGGCCTTCGTCCGTCATGCCCGCGCCGTGGATGCGATCTTGCGGGCGCAGGCGCAGGACATCGCCGCAACGCCCGAACAGATCGAGGAACTGCAAGAGGCTCGCACGGGCTTCGACAAACTCCGGCCTCATGGCTCCCATGATGCCGAGGCCGTCTACAAGAGGAACCCCGAGCTTGCGGCCGAGGCCGCATCGGGCGATCGCGACAGAGCCTTGCCAGCAAGGCGTGCCCTGCAACTGGAAACCGAGATGCGCCAGAACCCCGAACTGCGCGCCGACCGCTTTGTCGAGCGGTTCCGGGAACTCAAACAGACCGGAGAGCGCCAATATGCGGCGGGCGACTATTCCGGCTATCACGCCGCACGGGCAGAAATGGGCAACATGGCGATGAGCCTTGAACGCGACCCGCAGCTTGAATCCCTGCTTGAAGGCCGCAGGCGCGATCTCGGCATCTCCTTCGAAACAGGCATGGGCATCAGTCGCGATCTGGCAATCAGTCACGGTCTCGGAAGGGGCAGAGGACGCGGGATCGGACTGTAGGTTTCCAGTATTTTCCGCCGTTTCTACGACGCAGAACGACGCCAGCTAAATAACTGTTGCGAAACAATAATTCATTGCTCTCACTGGTCTCTGCAATCGTCAGAAACAACCAGCAGAGGGCAGTGCGACCATGCGCCAACCAGACCGTATCGTCCGCCTGAAAACGGTTCTCGCCCGCACCGGCCTGTCGCGGTCCACCATCTACCGCAAGATCGCGGAAGGCACCTTCCCGGCTCAGCTCAGGATCAGCACCAACGGAGCCGGCTGGCGAGAATCCGACATCGACCGCTGGGTCGCCGATCCCGCCGCGTGGCGGCCCGCGGACGATGCCGCCAATGACAACCGGCGCTGCGGCCGAAAGGCGGCAAGCCATGAGCCCTGATGACGACAGGCCAGAACGCCGGTGGCCAGTACAGGCCGCCAACGACAATGCAGGCACGGCAGGACCCGATCCAAAGGCTTTGCGCAAGGTCGATGCCGTCGCCCTGACGCTTGCCCGCATCATCGGCCGCCGCATGGCGCGCGAGGACTTCGCGAAGGCAACGCAAGCGGCCAATGACAATACGCCGTCAGCCCGTAACGGTGACGGGGAAGATGCTGGCGACGAACAATGAACAGGTGGCGCTGCCGCTTCTTCGTTGCCCATCGGCCTGCCGGAAGACTGGTTCCTTGCTCATAATATTGACATCTTATGAGATGTTTCTATTATTACAGCCATGAGACTGGTTCTGGACACCAATGTCATCGTGGCGCCCTTCCGCAGTCGCAACGGCGCGAGCAATCTGCTCCTGCGTTTCGTGGATCGTGGTCTGGTTACCCCGCTTTGTTCAACCGCGCTGTTTCTGGAATACGAGGCGGTGTTGAGCCGGGAAGAGACTCGGAAGGCGACGGGCCACAGCCTGGAGGATGTCGCGGAGCTGATAAGCGCGCTCGCCGCCGTGTCCGAGGGCGTTGATATTTCGTTCAGGACGCGGCCCATCTTGTCCGATGCAGCGGACGAGATGGTGCTTGAGGCCGCGCTGAACGGACAGGCCGACGCCATCGTGACGCACAATGTCAGGGACTTCCGTCCGGCCTCGACGCTGGGCGTGACCGTCGCAACACCGGGAGAGATCGTCAGGAGACTGAACACATGACGCAGACCCAACGCTACAAATACCCCTTGCAGCTGCCGCAATCGCTCAAGGAGACGGCGGCGCGGCTGGCGCAGGAGGACGGTGTATCGCTCAATCAGTGGATCGTCTCGGCGGTTGCGCAGAAGATCGGCGCGGTGGAGACCGCCGCCGACTTCCTGAAAGCCCGCGCCGGCACGGCGAAGCGCGGCGATCTGACGAAGCTTCTGGACAGAGCGCCGGACGTGCCGCCGATGCCGAAGGACGCCATCAAGGACTGACAGAACGGAGTTTGCCCCCATGATCCGCGTTGCCCTTTACGCGCGCTATTCCTCCGACAACCAGCGTGATGCCTCGATCGAGGACCAGTTGCGCCAGTGCCGGGAACGCGCGGCGCGCGAGGGCTGGACGGTGGTGGAGACCTATTCCGACCGCGCCATCTCCGGCGCATCCCTCATCCGCGCCGGCATCCAGTCGCTTCTGGCCGATGCGCAGGCGGGCCGTTTCGACATGGTGCTGTCGGAGGCGCTCGACCGCATCAGCCGCGATCAGGAGGACGTGGCAGGCGTCTTCAAGCGGCTGCGCTTTGCGGGCGTGACGATCTTCACCCTGTCGGAAGGCGAGATCAACGAGCTTCATGTCGGCCTGAAAGGCACCATGAACGCGCTGTTCCTGAAAGACCTCGCCATCAAGACCCATCGCGGCATCAGGGGGCGTGTGGAAGCGGGCAAGATCGGCGGCGGCAATGCCTATGGCTATCGCGTCGTCCACCAGCTCGACGCGCGCGGCGAGCCGATCCGGGGCGAGCGCGAGATTATCGAGGAACAGGCCGAGGTGGTTCGGCGCATCTTCCGCGAATATGTCGCGGGCAAGGGGCCGCAGCGCATTGCGGCAGACCTCAACCGCGACGGCATTCCTAGCCCTACCGGAAAGCGATGGGGCGATACCGTCATTCGCGGCAACCGGGAAATCGGCTCCGGCATCCTCAATTGCGAACTCTACATTGGCCGCCTGGTCTGGAACCGCCAGCGCAAGGTGAACAACCCCGACACGGGCCGCTATGCCTATCGCCGCAATCCGCAAAGCGAATGGGTGTTTGGCGAAGCGCCGGAACTGCGCATCATCCCGCAGGAACTCTGGGATGCCGCCAAGGCCCGGCAGTCCCATTTGGCAAACCTGTTCGCCCGGCGGATCGAGAACACGCGCGCCGCCATGAAGACACTGGTGGCGAAGAACGGCGGCCTCAATGCCACCCACCGCCCGCGCACATTGCTGTCCGGCCTGTTGATCTGCGGTTGCTGCGGCGGCACCTACCGGCGGCGCGGCCTCGACCGCTATGCTTGCACCAACCATGCGCTCGGCAATGGTTGTGACAATGGCCGCACCGTCCCGCGCAAGGCGCTGGAAGAGCGCGTCCTGACCGGGCTGCGCGAGCGCATGATGACGCCGGACATGGCGGCGGAAGCCATGCGCGCCTATGCCGAGGAAACCAACCGGCTCAACCGGGAGCGTCAGGCCATGGCCGAGACGACCCGCATCGAGCTTGCCGAGACGGCCAGGGCCATTGCGGAGATCGTGCGCGTCATCGAACAGGGCGGCTGGCATCGCGCCCTGTCCGACCGTCTGACCGAGCTTGAAGCCAGACAGGACAGCCTCACCGCCCGCCTGTCGAGCGCCCCGCAGGACGTACCCGCCATCCATCCCGGCGTTGCGGAAACCTTCCGGCGCAGGATCGAGCGCCTGACCGAAGCGCTCGACCATCCCGACGACGCTCTCGAAGCCGCCGACGCCATCCGCGAGATCATCGACCGCATCGTCATCACCCCCGGCGAGAAACGCGGCAGCTACAGCGTCACCCTGCAAGGCGAGCTTGGCACAATCCTTGACTGGATCGAGCGCACCGGCAAGCCCGGTTACAGGCCCATCCCCGATACCGCCCCATCCCGATTGTCAACGCTGGACAAAACATGGGCGAGACCGGGGTAGCAAGGTGCAAGGAAAGTCTTTGGCACCGTGGAATAAATGGAGGGGACCCGCTCGCGGGGAGCAGGCCGTTTATGCCGCGAAAGGCCGAAGAGTTTTCTTGGGCCGCGCGAGGGCAGCGCCCTTAGCTCCTGACATCAGAAACCGCCTTATTTCGGCTTTCGTACGGATGAGCTTGCGTGCAAGGCAGACGCCCGGCGGCTCACTTCAGATTTCTGCTGCCATACGCTGAAGCTGGCAACTTAATACTTTCGCACTTTCCGGAGAGCGATCCGGGGGCTCATCTTTGGACCATGAACATCTCACGAAAAAGCTGTTCCGATCTGACGATCCCCTTGTCCGTAAGCCAGACGGATTTCGCTTTGTTGACCGGATTGCCGATGAAGCCCTTCTCGTGCAGTCGGTTCATCGCGCTCCAGTCGAATCCCTTCCATGCTCGGCCGTCCCCGTCGAGCGTCAGGTAGAGCAGCGCGAGAATCGCATCGTCGATCCTGTCCTTGTCGATCTCCATTGCGCGATGTTCTCCCGATTCCAGAGCATCCTTATTATACGCTACAGTATCCCATATGCCGCACGGGTGCGACGCGGGGCTTTCATTTCATGCACGAGCGGTTCTTCGATGGTCCCTGCCCCCTCCGGGCAATGGGATTTTTGGAGACGATGGCGCTCAAACGCAGCAGGATCAACATTGAGGTGTTTGGACCTCCGACCTCGTCGGAACCGGCGCGGAACGGCGGCAGTCGCGCCGACGAAGCGGTCATGATCCTCACCCGGCTGCTCGGCCGCCAGATCGCCCGCGAGCAGTTCGAGCGCAAGCTGGCGCTGGAACGCAAGGTACAGAAGAAGCGCCCAGCAGGCGAGGATGGGTGATGCCTATGGTTTCAGGCACCGGGTTTGTTCAGGATGCAGTCATGACCACTGTTGATTCCATTTCTTTCCAGCGCAGTCCCGAAGAACTCCTGCATCAGGCGCGACAAGCGCCGGTGGAGATCACCCGGCATGACCGCCGCGAATTCGTGCTGATGCGCGCCGACCACTATGACTGGCTCCGGGCTGCCGCGCAGCGACGTCACCGCACGGCGGAAGCTGCCGATATCGTCATCGACGCGGTTGAGCGCGCAGAGATGAACGCCGGGCTCATGCCGCTGGACGCCCCGCTCGGATAGGCGATCAGAGCGCCCCGCACATCGGTCATCGCCTCGTCGCGACACCCGCGCCGGGGCATTCGCATATTCTTCTTGTGACCGTTTTGGTCCCGTGATATAGGTACGCTATGAGGATCATTGCTCGCCGCACCTTGCGGCAGTTCGTCGACAGCCTCGCGGGGCAGAAGGACCAGCCGGCGGTCAAGGCCGCGCTCGATGCCTGGTTCGACGAAGTCAGCAAGGCGGACTGGACCAGTTCGGCGGATGTGAAGCGGCTCTACGCGACGGCCAGCATCGTCAGCGCCGAACGCATCGTCTTCAACATCAAGGGCAACGATTATCGCCTCGTGGTGGCGGTCGACTTCGAGAAGGCCATCGTCTGGATCAAGTGGATCGGCACCCACAAGGCATATGACAGGATCGACGTGACGGAGGTCAGACATGGCGACTGAGCTGAAGCCCATCCGCACCGAGGCGGATTACGATGCGGCGCTTGCCGAAGTGGAACGGCTGTGGGGCGCGAAGAGCGGCACGCCGGATGGCGACCGGCTCGACGTGCTGGCGACGCTGATCGAGGTTTATGAAGCGAAGAACTATCCGATGGATCCGCCCGACCCGATCGAGGCGATCCGGTTCCGCATGGAGCAGCAGGGACTGACCCGCAGGGACCTGGAGCCGATGATCGGCCCGCGCAATCGGGTGGCCGATGTCCTGAACCGCAAGCGGGGACTGTCCATCGAGATGATCCGGCAGTTGCACAACCACCTGGGCATTTCGGCCGAAGTGCTGATCCGGCCGAGCCGCTTCGACAAGGTTGCCTGAAGGAGGCTATCCCATGACACGCGTCGCCCTTTATGCCCGCTATTCCTCCGACAACCAGCGCGAGGCGTCGATTGAAGACCAGTTCCGGATTTGCCGGGAGCAGGCGAAGCGCGAGAAGTGGAAGGTCGTTGGCACCTACAAGGATGCGGGGATTTCCGGGGCCAGCATGATCCTGCGGCCCGGCATTCAGATGCTGTTGCAGGACGCGCAGGCAGGAAAGTTCGACGTGGTATTGGCCGAGGCGCTGGACCGGATCAGCCGCGACCAGGCCGATGTGGCGACACTGTTCAAGCATCTGAAGTTCGCCGGCGTGCCTGTCGTCACGCTGGCCGAGGGCGAGATCAGCGAGTTGCACGTCGGCCTCAAGGGGACGATGAACGCGCTGTTCCTCAAAGACCTTGCTGCCAAGACCCACCGCGGCATCCGTGGACGTGTCGAGGAAGGCAAGTCGGGCGGCGGGCTTTGCTATGGCTACAGGGTCGTCAAACAACTCGATGCGCGCGGCGACCCGATCCGGGGCGACCGCCAGATCGACGCGGCCGAGGCCAATGTCGTACGACGCATCTTCTACGAGTTTGCCGCTGGCGTCGGCCCGCGCAGCATTGCGCGCAGGCTGAACGAGGAAGGCGTGCCCGGCCCGAACGGCAAGCCGTGGAGCGACACCACCATCCGCGGCCACGTGAAGCGCGGCACCGGCATCATCAACAATGAACTCTATATCGGCCGGCTGATCTGGAACCGGCTGCGCTACGTCAAGGATCCGTCAACCGGCAAGCGAGTCTCCCGGCTCAACCCCGAGACGGAATGGATTGTCAGGGAGGTGCCGGAACTGCGGATCGTCGATGACCAGCTCTGGCAGGCCGTCCGCACGCGTCAGGGCGAGATCGCCGAGAAGTTCGCCAATGTCACTGAAGCCGTCCGCGCGCATCACAAGAAGAATCGGCTGAACGGCGCGCGGCGTCCGAAGTCGCTGCTGTCCGGCCTGGTGTTCTGCGGCTGTTGCGGAGGCCCCTACTCACTTCGCGGGGCCGATCGCTTCGCCTGCTCGAACCACATCAGCAAGGGCACCTGTACAAACGGTCGCACGATCCCACGCACAGAACTCGACGCCCGCGTGCTGACCGGCCTGTAGGAGCGGATGATGTCGCCCGAGATGGTAGGGGAGGCAATACGTGCCTACGCTGAAGAGACGAACCGTCTGAACAGGGAACGCCGCTCCAACAGCGAAGCATGGAAAGTCGAACTGGGCAAGGTTGCCAGACAGATCGAGCAGATCGTCGAAGCCATTGCAGACGGCATGTATCATCTGTCGATGAAGGAGAAGATGGATGCGCTGGAGGCGCGCAGGGCGGAGCTGACTACACTTCTCGCCGAAGCCCCGGAAGACTCCCCCGACATTCTGCCGAGCGCAGCAGCGATCTACGCCGGGAAGGTCACCCGGCTCACTGCCGCCCTGAATCGCCCCGAAGAGCGCCAGCAAGCCGCCGATGTCCTGCGCATGCTCATCGAGAAGATCGTGCTCACTCCCGGCCCGGAACGGGGGGAACTCTACGCCACGCTGCATGGCGAACTGCGCACGATCCTCGAATGGACGGAGCGGCAAGCCATTGGAAAGGCTGGTAAAATGACAAAACCCGCCGCGGGTGCGACGGGTTTGTCGGTATCGKTGGTTGCGGGGGTTGGATTTGAACCAACGACCTTCAGGTTATGAGCCTGACGAGCTACCGGGCTGCTCCACCCCGCGATACCTTTAGAGCCGGACTTTTGAGCCCGGGAGCGAGTTCAGGCGTAGCCTGAGGAGGTGAGGCCGTCAAGCAATCGATCCTGTGAATCGATTGTAGGCCGAACGGGCTGCTCCACCCCGCGTCACCTTGGGCATTTGCCCTCATGTTTTGCAGGCGGTTGCCTGCGAAGTTTCGTAAGCGTTA
>NZ_VLJG01000065.1:0-9970 GCF_007829415.1 Aminobacter sp. J44
GGCATCGTTTCGACGGCAAGCCTGATCGTCGGCGTTGCCTCCGCCGCGCAGGGAGCCTCCGACATCATCGTGGCGGGTGTCGCTGGGCTCGTGGCCGGGGCCATGTCAATGGCGGCGGGTGAATACGTGTCGGTGAGCTCGCAGTCAGACACGGAGCAGGCCGACCTTGTCCGCGAACGCATGGAGCTGGAAACGCAGCCCGAGTTCGAGCGGGAAGAACTCGCACAGATCTACGTCCAGCGCGGACTATCGCCGGAGCTTGCGGCGCAGGTCGCCGATCAGCTGATGGCGAAGGATGCGCTCGAGGCGCATGCGCGGGACGAGCTTGGGCTTTCGGAGACGACAACCGCACGTCCGGTCCAGGCAGCTCTGACGTCAGCGGCGACGTTCTCTGCCGGGGCGGCGATGCCACTGCTGGCCGCGGTCCTTGCGCCTGCCGGCACACAGGTGTGGGTGACGTCGATCGCCTCGCTTGTGTTCCTCGCCGTTCTCGGCGCGATCGGGGCATGGGCGGGTGGTGCGAATGTATTGCGGGCGACATGGCGGGTCACGTTCTGGGGTGCGCTGGCCATGGCAATCACCGCCGGAATCGGCGGGCTGGTCGGCCAGGCGGTGTAGCCGTGGCATCGGACTGTCGATCGTGGCGACCATCGCGAACTGAGGTGGTGCCGGTTTTTGAGACAGGGGCATAAGGTGGATTTTCCGATGAAAAGGACGATCCAGCATGAAGACACGCAGACGGTTCTCGGCCGAGTTCAAGGCCAAGGTTGCGCTTGAGGCGATCCGCGGCGAGCGGACGATTTCGGAACTGGCGACGAAGCACCAGCTTCATCCCAACCAGATCACCCAGTGGAAACGGCAGGCCATTGAGAACCTGGCCAAGGCGTTCGACGACAAGGCAGCGGATGCACAGGTCGGCCGGGAGGCCGAGGTGACGAAACTGCACGCCAAGATCGGCCAACTCGTCGTTGAGCGGGATTTTTTGGCCAAAGCCTTCGATCGCTGAGCCTGGATCGGAGGAGTATGATGATTGATCCCGATCACAACCGGCTCTCGATCTGCCGCCAGTGCGAACTGGTCTCGATCTCGCGGGCGTCGTTCTATCGACAGCCTGCCGGCGAGAGCCCGGAGAACCTCGAACTGATGCGCATCATCGACGAGGCCTTCATGGAAATGCCCTGGTATGGCTCCAGGCAGATGGCGCGGCACCTACGGCGTCAAGGTTGGTGCGTCGGCCGCAAGCGGGTCCGGCGGCTGATGCGCAAGATCGGTCTGTCGCCGATCTACCAGGCTCCGAAGACCAGCGAGCCGCATCCGCAGCACCGCATCTATCCTTACCTGCTGCGGCATCTGGCGATCGAGCGGCCCAATCACGTCTGGTGTGCGGATGTGACTTACATTCCGATGCGGCGCGGCTTCCTCTACTTCGTCGCCATCATGGACTGGTTCAGCCGCAAGGTGCTGGCCTGGCGGCTGTCGAACACGATGGATGCCGACTTCTGCGTTGCCGCGCTCGAGGAGGCGATTGCCCGCCACGGCAGGCCCGACATCTTCAACACCGACCAGGGATCGCAGTTCACCAGCTTCGCCTTCACCACGACGTTGAAGGATGCCGGCATCCGCATCTCCATGGACGGGCGCGGCCGCTGGATGGACAACGTCTTCATCGAGCGGCTGTGGCGCAGTCTCAAATACGAGTGCGTCTTCCTCAATGCCTTCGAGACCGGCAGCGAGGCGCGCAGCGGCATCGGCTCCTGGATCGACTACTACAACCAGCGACGCCCACACTCGACCTTTGGCGGCAGGACACCCGACGAGGTCTATGCTACGGCACAAATGACGGAGCAATTGGCGGCGTAGAAACCAACCCGATCCACCTTAGCCAAGCCGCCAAGCTGTCTCACCAGACGGGTCCACCTCAGTCTGTTCGACCGTCTGTCGTCACGACGCTTTTGCCAAACACTTATCTGCGGAGCAGTGCCGTGTCTATCACCCTGACAGCTCCGCGAGAAAGTCCGAGCACCAGCGGGAGATGTCGTACTCCAAAAGCCGCTTCATCATCGGCGAGAAGCGCTCACGCCGCGCTTCGCGTGGCATCGATAGGCCCTGCGCGATCGCGTTGCCAACCGCCTCGATATCGTAGGGATTGACGAGGAGAGCCCCATCGAGTTCCCGTGCCGCGCCAGCGAAGCGTGACAGCACAAGCACGCCTGGATCATCCGGGTCCTGCGCGGCCACGAACTCCTTGGCGACGAGGTTCATGCCGTCTCTAAGCGGTGTAATCAGGCCGACGCGCGCAAGTCGATAGAGCCCGGCGAGTACATTTTGCGCGATAGCGCGATTGACATATCGGATCGGTACCCAGTCGAGGCGTCCTAGCGATCCATTAACATGACCGGCCCGTTCCGCCACTTCACGCTGCATTGCGGTGTAGCCCGGGACCTCCGTGCGCGATTTCGGAGTGACTTGGAGCATCGTCGTGCGCCCGTGATAGGCGGGGTTTGCCGTGAGGAATTTCTCATATCCATCGATACGGTGGGTTAGACCCTTGGAATAATCCAGACGGTCCACGCCGATGATCAGGTCACGCCCTTCGAGGCTTTCAGCGAATCGCCGAACCGCCGCAGTATTCATCGCCTCGCTGGCCATATCCGCAAAATGCCTTGTGGCGATGCTGATCGGAAAGGCGCCAGCCCGGAAACGCCGTCCATATGCTTCAAACCAGCCGCCACCGACATCACCGCCAATACCCTCCCGCCGTAAGCCCGAGGCGAAGTTGTCTACGTCGTGCCCGGTCTGGAAGCCGACCACGTCATAGGCCGTAAGCCCGCTGATGATGGCTTCGTGCACCGGCAGGGTAAAGAAGACATCCGGTGGCGGCCAGGGAATGTGCATGAAGAAGCCGATGCGGTTCTCGACTCCCAACCTGCGCAGTTCCGAGGCGATGGGAATCAGGTGGTAGTCGTGAATCCAGATCAGGTCATCGGGCTGGACCAGCGGCCTGAGCCGTTCCGCGAAGAACCGATTGACACGAAAATACCCTGCCATGTCCTTGCGGGCATAGTCCGTAAGGTCGAGCCGATAGTGGCACAGCGGCCATAGCACGCTGTTTGCAAAGCCGGCATAGTACTCGGACAGGTCACGGCGCGAGAGATCCGAAAGCGCGAAGGTGATGCGGCCATGCTCATGAAAGCTCAGGGGCCCCGGTTCCTTCGCCCCGCTGGATTTGCCGGACCAGCCCATCCACACGCCGCCATGCAGCTCGAGCGCCGATTCCAAGGCTACAGCAAGCCCTCCGGGAGGCGGCCCTTTCGCGACATCCGGTACCCTGTTGGAGACGACGATGAGGCGGCTCATCCTGTGCCCTCCAGCCTGCGGAAGTGATCCGAAGCGGGGCACGCGTTCCCATGCAGCGCCCTCATGCCGAAGCCCTTTCTATCCAGGCACGCACGTCGGAGGGGGAGGCAACGCGATATCTCGCACAGCTCTGCCTGCAGTCCTCCCCGACACGCACGGATAGACCGTCAAGCCGATTAGCCGCCATGAACATCGGTTCGTCAGTCACGTCGTCGCCCATGGCCAGGGGTTGTCGCCCGGAAAAGGGCTCAGCTTCCATAAAGGCCATGAGCGCATCGCCCTTGTCGCGGCCGCGCGGCCGCAATTCTAATACCTGTTTGCCTTCCTGTAACACCCAGCCCGATCCAACGGCTTCGGTGAGGTCTTGCATCAGGTCACGGAGAGGCATCTCCCTTTCGGGTGCAAGCCGGTAGTGCGCAGCAAAAGCTGCTCCCTTGTCTTCGAATACAACGCCCGGCCAGCGGGCCACCTCCTGGCGAAGACGCAACTTCCCGGCGTTGAATTCCGACGTGGTCTTGACGCGCCCTGCATTCCCGGAACCATCTCGCCATTCGGCTCCGTGAAGACCAGATACCACTAGTTCTGCATCGGGAAACAGGCGGTCGACAAACTCGATTGGTCTTCCTGTCACCAGCGCCAGCGCACCATCGAGCCTTTCGGACATGCGTGCCAGCGCAAACGGCATACCGGGGGGCACGACGACAGCCTCTGGCGTGCTCGCGATATCGAGAAGCGTGCCATCGATGTCGAGAAAGACTGCCAGGCTGGCGATTTGCGTAGGCAGTGCATATGAGTTTGCGCGCCGAGAGGCCGACGCGCCTAGCAACGAATCCTTCTTGTGCATGGCATTAAAATGCAGGTTCAGCCGGAATGGGCAACCCATCTCTTGAGACCGCGTCCCACTACGTCAGCGTAGGCATCGCACCTCAGCGGGTTGACGATCGAAGGACCGTCTCCCTATAACGGCAACCTCTCAAGGCAATTCGGCCTTCCACGCGCTCGACGCTGAATATTTTCGTGGCTGATATGATATATCCGGCCGTGGAACTCTAAGGAGATTCTCGAGCGTATATCACGCTGACATTCAGTGTCATTATCATGTGCTCAATGAAGCGATCCATGAAGCCTAAAATATCTGGAAAGAATCTATACAAGATCTTTGGCAACGATCCTTCGATGGCTCTCAGCCTTCTCTCGTCAGGAAAGAGCAAGGACCAGATATACGAGACGACGGGTCAAGCTGTCGGTGTCCACGATGTGACCTTTACGGTTGTCGAGGGTGAGATTTTCGTCGTGATGGGGCTTTCCGGGTCGGGGAAGTCTACGCTGGTGAGGATGATCAACGGTCTCATCAAACCTAGCGCCGGCGAGATTCTTATTGACGGTATGGACGTTGCCAACTGTTCCGAAGAAGATCTCCGCAACATCCGGCGCGAGAAGGTGGCGATGGTGTTCCAGCACTTCGCCCTCTTTCCGCACAAGACTGTAGCTGAAAACGTTGCCTTCGGACTCAAGATCCGCGGCGTGAAGCAGGCTGAACGCCGGGAACGCGCGCAGGCTGCGCTCGAACAGGTCGGCCTCGGCGCGCGGGCGGACAGCTATCCCGACGAGCTTTCTGGCGGGATGCAGCAGCGTGTGGGACTGGCGCGAGGGTTGGCTTCAGAACCAGAAATCCTGCTGATGGACGAACCGTTCAGCGCGCTCGACCCTCTCATTCGCAGCGACATGCAGCAGGAATTGCTCGAACTCCAGCGCTCGCTGAGAAAGACCATCGTCTTCATCACCCACGATCTCAACGAAGCGCTGACGCTTGGCAATACGATCGCGATTATGCGCAACGGTGCGATTGTCCAGACCGGAAGCGCCGAGGAGATCGTCGGCAGCCCAGCCGATGATTACGTTTCGGCCTTTACGCGCGACATTGACCGGTCGCTGGTATTCAAGGCAGACAGCATCGCCCGGGCGCCTGGGACGATCGATATCGGCTCCAACGATCTGAGTTCGGCGATCGCCCGCATGGAGCAGGTCGGCGCCGACGCCGTTCATGTGCTCGACGGAGACAGGCTCGCCGGGGTTATCACCTACCAAGCGGCCAACGCGGCATTCCGCGATGGAATGACTCTTGAAAGCGTCGTCTCGCATGACTTCCCCACGGCGTCGCCGCAGGCACGGCTGTTCGATCTCTATCCGCTCGCAGGAGCAGGTCTGCCGATCGCGCTCACCGATGAGACGGGCCGGCTCACCGGAGTCGTCCGCCCGCAGGACGTTTTCCGTCAGCTCGCCGGCGAAAGGGAATAGCAATGTGGAGCCCCGCCGACATTCTTTCGCTGCCCTTCGCCGATTGGGTCAATTCGCTGGTACGGGACTGGCTCGTGCCGAATTTTCGGCCTTTCTTCCGCTCGATGCAATGGCCGATCACCCAGGTGCTCAACGGCCTGTCGGCTTTCCTGAATGCCACGCCGATGCTCGTCTTCACGAGCGCACTCGCACTGATCGCATGGCGGACAGCCGGGCGTGGCGTCGCGCTGTTCACGCTCGTCGCCCTGTCGTTCATCGACGTAATCGGCCTTTGGCCGGAAACCATGACGACGCTCGCGATGGTGGTTACCGCCGTGCTTTTCTGCGTCGTGATAGGCATTCCGCTCGGCATCGCCGCCGCGCGGAGCGATATCTTCCGCGCGGTCATGCGACCGCTTCTCGATATCATGCAGACTATCCCGTCCTTCGTGTACCTCGTGCCGATTGTCATGCTGTTCGGCGTCGGGGTCGTTCCCGGCATCATTGCTACCATTATCTTTGCCCTGCCGCCCATAATCCGGCTCACCGACCTCGGCATCCGCAACGTGCGCAAGGACCTGACGGAAGCTGCCACCGCCTTCGGCGCGACGCCGTGGCAGATGCTGGTCGAGGTGCAGTTCCCGCTGGCGCTGCGCACCGTCATGGCCGGCCTCAACCAGACGCTGATGCTGGCACTTTCGATGGTGGTGATTGCCGCGTTGATCGGCGCAGGAGGCCTTGGGCTCACGGTGTTCACGGGCCTTGGCCGGCTCGATGTCGGCAACGCGACGGCCGGCGGCGTCGGCATCGTGCTGCTTGCAATTATCCTTGATCGTATCAGCCAAGCAATGGGCGAGAAGCGTACCGTGCGCGGCCCCTCGCTCCTGGAGACGATACGATCCCTGTTCTCTCTGCGGGCAGCAAGGCCCTCGGAAGAGGCCGAACGGGCTGGCTGAGCCTGCTCCAGCCGCGTCTTGCGCGGTTCCCATGTCCCCAGATCTCAGGTGGGGACGCAAGAAGAAGACAAGGAGACTACTATGACCAAGCCATCTCTCTCTCGGCTTTTTGCCGTCGCCCTATCGGCAGGTGCGATGCTGGCCGTTCCCGTCACATCTTTGCAGGCGCAGGAAGGTCCGGGCGCCGGAACGACCGTCAGAATGGCTCAGGCCACCTGGGACACCGGCTGGTTCGAGGCAGCCGTCTACAAGCAGCTGCTCGAAAAGCTCGGCTACACCGTGGAGGGGCCGACGACGCTCGACAATCCGCCTTTCTATCAGGCCGTCTCTCAGGGTGACCTCGACCTGTGGGTCAATGGCTGGTTCCCGCTCCATAATTCCTACGAGAGCACCTATTCGCAGGGTGCAGAGCTTGTCGGCTATGTCGCCAAGGGCGGAGCGCTGGAAGGCTATCTCGTCGACAAGGCCTCGGCAGAGAAATTCGACATCAAGACCCTCGACGACTTCAAGCGCGACGACGTGAAGGCCGCGTTCGACCGCGACGGCGATGGCAAGGCGGATCTGGTCGCCTGTCCTCCGGGCTGGGGCTGCGAGATCAATATCGAGCACCACCTCGACGCCTACGAGTTGCGTGACCACGTCAATCCGATCAAGGCCAGCTATGCCGCGTCGATGGCTGACGCGGTCGCGGCCTATGGTGAAGGCACGCCGATCCTCTTCTACACTTGGACGCCAAACTGGACCGTCGACACTCTAAAGCCCGGCGAGGATGTCGTATGGATCGAGGTTCCGGAGGTCGACCTGCCGGAAGACCTCATGAGCCTCGCAGATGCCGCCACGCTTGAAGGCGTGGCCGGTTGTGTCAATAATCCGTGCAAGCTCGGCTTTCCGGCAAATGACATCCGTCCGGTGGTGAATTCCAGTTTCCTCGAAGAGAACCCGGCTATCCGTGCGTTGCTCGAGACTGCCTCGCTGCCTATCGAAGACATCTTCTCCCAGAACGCGCGGATGAACGATGGTGAGGGCAGTCAGTCCGACGTCGATCGCCATGCTGCGGAGTGGATCGAGGCAAATGCCGACTTGGTCGATGAGTGGCTCGACAAGGCACGCGCGGCAGCCGACTGACACTGGCTCGATGGCGGCGCAATACGCGCCGCCGTCGTTCCCCTATCGTTACCAAACGCACCACGAGGCACACAGATGCTTTCCGGAGGATATGACCGCAACCCCATATCAGAGGACACGCTAGGGGGGCGGATTTCGCTTGCCCGCGAGATCATGGGGATGAGCTTGGAAGAGGCTGTGTGCAATCTCGGCGTTTTGATGGAAACCTGGAGCGCGTGGGAATGTGACCGTGACATGCCGCGCGCCAACCGGCTGACCATGATGGCCGGGCTACTGGGTGTCAGCCCGTCTTGGCTCTTGACAGGCATCGGGACAGGCCCAGTCGAACGACGGCCGGATAATCCAGCTGAACTCTTGCGTGCGTTCCGCCAGACCTCGCAGGAGGTTGCCAACCTCAGTAGGCGAATGCAGGGAATCGCCGACGCGCTTGCGCACCGGCAGGAAGTGGAGCAAGACGAAACGGCAGCCTGAACCGGAAAGGACTGTTTGCCCGTATGCAACGAATGTTGGAGAGGTGATCGTGACTGCGGAGGTCTTCTCTCATCCCATAATCGTCACCGGCCTCGCGCTGGCGGGGCTGACCCTTACAGCGCTGTTCGCGAACTTTGTCGTCAAGGCACTTCTATTGCGCGGCCTGAACCGACTGCTGGACTATACCACCTTCGGCCGCGACCCCGAGCTTCGCCGCCATGGCCTGATCGAAAGGCTGGCGAACGTCATGCCTGCGCTGGTCGTTTCGCTCGGCATCGCGCTGGTTCCCAACCTGCCGGCCTTCATCGTCATCGTCGTTAAGAATGTCGCCAACGCCTTCATGATCCTGACGGTGGCGATGGCGCTCAGCGCAGCGTTCAACATCGTCGATACAATTTACCACCGTCGCCCCGATGCCAAGCTGAAGCCGATCAAGGGCTATATTCAGGTCGTCAAGATCGCGGTCTATGTCATCGCGGCGCTGCTTATGATCGCCACGCTGATCGACCGGTCGCCGCTGATCCTGCTGTCCGGCCTCGGTGCGATGGCCGCGGTTCTTATCCTCGTTTTCCAGGATACGCTTCTTTCTCTGGTCGCAGGCATCCAGATTTCCTCCACGGACATGGTACGTGTCGGTGACTGGATCGAGATGCCGAGCCAGAATGCAGACGGCGACGTGATCGAGATTGCGCTGCACACGGTTAAGGTACAAAATTGGGACAAGACCGTCACGACCATCCCAATTCGCAAGCTCGTCACCGATTCATTTAAGAATTGGAGGGGCATGCAGGAATCGGGCGGACGGCGCATCAAGCGAGCTATCTTTCTCGATCAGACCAGCATCCGCTTCCTTGAGCGGGACGATTACGAAAAGCTCGCATCGTTCGGTCACCTCGAGACCTATCTGGAGAAGAAGCGCGCGGAACTGGCCGAGTGGAATGCGAAGCTCGGTGAGCGTGCGAACGTGCCCGCCAACACGCGCCGCACCACCAATATCGGCACTTTACGTGCATATCTGGAGAACTACCTGCACAGCCATCCCGGTATTCATCAGGCAATGACCATCATGGTGCGGCAGCTTCCACCCGGCCCGGAAGGCCTGCCCCTTGAAATCTACTGCTTCACCAACACGACCGCTTGGGCGGCATATGAGGGCGTCCAGGCTGACATCTTCGACCATGTTCTTTCCATCCTGCCTGAGTTCGACCTGCGCGTCTTCCAGAATCCGAGCGGACAAGATTTTCGTGAGCTGTGCAGGCCAGCGTCCCGCTAGGCGAAGCCACTTAAGCCCGAACCCGCATTACAGCGATCCTGGCGCCAAGAGATATTGAGAAAGGTCAGCCCGCGACGAGAAAGTGGCCGATGGCTAACCTCCTTTGAATTTGCATTGGCCCAGCCGATGCTGGACTGTTAAGCTTCATCAAGCAATGCTCCTCTTCCGATATAATGATCCGAGGAGGCAGCAACCATGGCCCGCCGACGAGCGCTCTCTTCCAGGGAGGTCGATGCGCTGCGCGAGGTTGGCATGCACTGGATCTCCGACAACCTCTATCTCCAGATCCGCGATCAGGGGACCAGAAGCTGGCTGTTGCGTATTCCGATGAAGCCGGCCATTGATTCCGAAACGAAGCCGGCCACCTGTTCCGATTTSAWBCCGGCCAGCATTCCGATTTGAAGCCGGCCAGTCGATGCTCCCCTGGGTCGTTGTTTTGAATGGCTCCTGTTTGTCGTGCGGTCAAGCGGCGGATGGAGTGTGGCGCTGCTTTCGCAGGCTCTCGCCGCTG
>NZ_VLJG01000066.1:0-9685 GCF_007829415.1 Aminobacter sp. J44
GTACAAGACCGAAGTGATCCATCGACGCGGGCCATGGCGCTCGTTCGAGGCCGTCGAGTTCGCGACGCTGGAATGGGTCGACTGGTTCAACAATCGCCGGCTGCTGGAGCCCATCGGCAAYATCCCGCCGGCCGAAGCCGAGGARCGCTACTACGCTATGCTCGAAGAGCCGGCCATGGCAGCGTGACTCAAACCAAAATGCCTCCGGCAATCCCGGCGCGGTTCAGTCCAACCTTTTCTGGGCATTGTGTGAGTAGATCAAGTCTCCGCATGAAACCCATAGCGCACAGACCCACTCCTGATCACCCTGAATAGGTTTCCAGTGAACTCGTGGGGGCGTAACCGGCGCTGGGCGTAGCCCCTATCGTCACGGCCATAGCTGTAGATGTGGGAGCTAAACAGGGGAGCTCTGCACTCTTCACAGCGAACCTTCTTCGTCGAGGTCGGCTCGAAAAGCAAACAAAGCCGCAGCCACCAAGAAAAGAAACTTTCAGGAGCGGCTGTAAAAACGCCCGTGGACTTGTGCCAAAGCGATGAAGATGGCGTTGAGCGCCAAACCTATCCAAACAGACGGGGCGCATCCGAGCTTCATGAGCTACGAAGAAGAGGTCCATCGTTTGGAGGAATGATTGGTGAGAAAATTAGCAATTTCGCTCATCACCGCGTGCAGCTTTCTAACGCTTGCCCTGCCAGTTTCAGCCGGCCCTGCTTTCACTCGGGTCGCGCCTCAGACGGCACTGGGTCAGGCGACCGAAAATGTAATCGAGGTGCAACATCGCAGAAACCACAGGCATCATCGGCTTGAGCGGCGGGGTGGACATACCTACTATCGGGGTTATCGCGGCTCCCGTGGCCCAAAACCCGGATATCGCCGGCACGGCAATTATTGGTTTCCACCGGCAGCCTTTGCCCTGGGAGCGATCGTTGGCGGTGCCATTGCAAGCCAGCCGTCCGCCAGAGCAGAAAGATACGATCCGCATGTGGCGTGGTGTTACGAAAAGTACCGCTCCTATCGCGCTTCCGACAACACATTCCAGCCATATAATGGCCCGCGTCGTCCGTGCAGGTCGCCATACAGGTGATGGCTGAGAACAGGCTGCTTTAGTTGTGCCCAAAACTCCGAGGCAGGAGGTTTGGGTGTTTGCGCAACAGGAGAAAACTTTGCGCTTTGCCATAGTGACGCAGTCAACTGCGTCACTAAAAAAAGCCCCGTCGATTCTAGTGGACTGAGCCGCTCTCAATCGGCCTTGCGCAGCGCGCTTTCGAAGGTTCCTTCCACCGGCAGGCAATTGCTCATATCCGTTTCGGCAAAAAAGCTGTCCTTGCGGCACAGAAGCGCCGAAAAGCTACCCCGGACGCTGGCCGCGCCATCTTCCAACGAAAGGGCATCGAGGGCCACGTTCAACTCGCTCTCGCTGCCTTCGCTGTGATAGAATGCCTTGCGCATTCCCTCCGGCCACCAGGAGATGGACGCTTCCATGATCGACGAGGAAGCGTCATCACCCATCAGGGAGATCTCCAGCGACAAGACATTGCGCAGGATGCTTTTCGCATCCGGATCATGGGCCTGGATGGTGAGTGACGTTACGGGGCCGACACGGCGAAACCCCGCGGTCGATGTCCTCTCGGAAGGAACATCCAGGGTCACCCCGGCATAGGGAGCGTCGTCGATGGTTGCCTTCACCTCACCAGCCGGCGCTCCTTCTGCAATCGCCGCGTATGCAAGGACAAGCCAGGTCGCTGCCGCGACAGGCAGTTTAAGACTCATTTTCATTTGCTAATCCCTGCCTCTACGCCACTATGGAAAGGACCAGCCGTCATGCTCGATGCCGATGATGCGAAGCGGCGCGCCCGGCTGGCTTGTGTCGGCGCGCAGATAATGGATTGCCCGCCGGTTCGCTCCGAAATTGACGAAATCGACGTTGACGGTGATCATCCCGCGATACATGGGGCTGTCAGAATCGGGAGCGATCCTTGTGACGTGGCCGTCGAAATCCTGTGCGCCCCAGAGCGGATGCGCCTCGATATGCCGTGAGTGGAGGATTTCAACAATGTCCGCGGTGAAATAGTCACCGGCGGAATTGCCGAACAACGGATCTTCTCCCTGGCCCCGCTCGGCCCGCACCTGCGCCTCATAAAGATCGCGAACGATCTGCACCGCTTTCGCGATCATTGCATCGCCCGAGCCGGCCGCTCCGGGATTCGCCTTTTCCAGCCTGTTCGAAACGGATGCCGGGGATGTTGTGACCCGGCCTGACACCGCCACCGAATCTTCCGTATCGTCAGGCGTGATGTAACGCTGCGCAACCCAGCCCGCCTTGGTCATGTCTGCCGAGCGCATCAGGCACCAGCGCGGCGGTAGCGCTTTGATTTCCGCCTCGGTCATCTCGGAAAAATGCTTCATCGTATAGAAGGGGATGCAGGTGATCTGCTGCAGTCCGCGCTCATCATGCGCGAATCTCTCGATCACCCGGTAATTGGTGCCGGGCCCCATGCGCGCATTGAGCACGTCATTGGGCGCAACGCCGCTTACACGCCAGGAATCCGGTCCATGGCCATCGAGATCGGCGTTTGCGGCCGGGGCTGAAATGACCAGCGCAAAAACTGCGATGGCCGTCCGGATCATGCAAGATGCGGCGGTACGCCCGCCAAATTTCACCTTCAATTACTTCACCTCCACGAGCGCGCGGCCAAGGACCTTACGGCTGCTGATGTCAAGGAAGCGCACCTCATAGGTGCCGGCTTCATCTGGCATCCTGAGCTCAAGATTATTTTCGTCCCCCACACGATGGGCCTCGATCCAGCTGAAATCCGCCTGATCGGCACGCGCGAGAGAAATGCGCTGATCGGCGCTATCGCCTCCGCCGCTCCAGCTTATGGTGATCACCTCTCCGGCGCGGGCCTCCGCAGGCACGTCAAGCCCCGCGCCCTCATCGAGAGGCGCATCCGCTGCGACCACTTCCAGATCATGACGGGCGAGCGTGCGTGAACCTTCGTTCAGCATGTAGCGGATTTCGTAAAGACCCGGCTCTTCGGGTGCCTTGATGTCGCCCTGGAGCTTGTCCCTCACGCGGATATAGTCGCCGTATTTTCCCTCATCGGAACCCGCAGGAACGATGGTGATGTAGTCCTCGGGATGGATGGAGGCGGACCAGCTCACACGTATGGTGGTTCCAGCCCTTGCAACGTCGGGTCCTGCTATGCCGACTTCGGCATCAATCACTTCCACCCCAGCGGAGGCCATGGTGCGCCCGCCTTCCTGAAGCACATAGCGCACTTCATAGAGCCCGGGCTCTGCCGGCGCGACGAGGCGGCCTTCGGAGTTGTCGCGGACACGGAAATAGTGGCCGTAGGAGCCTTCATCGGCCCCGGCGGGCACGATGGTCATGTAGTCTTCCGGATGAACGGAGGACGACCATGAAACCGTGAAATTTGCACCGGTCGTCACCTGCTCGGGGGCGATGACACCTATCTCGGCGTCAACCACTTCCACCGCAGCGGAGGCCATGGTGCGCCCGCCTTCCTGAAGCACATAGCGCACTTCATAGAGCCCGGGCTCTGCCGGCGCTACGAGGCGGCCTTCGGAGTTGTCGCGGACACGGAAATAGTGGCCGTAGGAGCCTTCATCCGCTCCGGCGGGCACGATGGTTATGTAGTCTTCCGGATGAACCGAGGACGACCATGAAACCGTGAGGTTTGCACCGGTCGTCACCTGCTCGGGAGCAGCGACACCTATTTCGGCTTCAACCACCTCTATCGTAGCGCTGGCCATGGTGCGCCCGCCCTCGCGCAGGACATAGCGCACTTCGTAAAGCCCGGGCTCGGCCGGCGCGACGAGGCGTCCTTCGGAGTTGTCGCGGACACGCACATAGTTGCCGTAGGAGCCTTCATCCGCTCCGGCGGGCACGGCAGTTACGTAATCTTCCGGATGAACCGATTCAGACCATGAAACGGTGAAGTTCGCACCGGTGGTTACGGTGGCGGGGGTCGTAAGCTCGATATCGGCATCGACCTGCTCCGGCTCCGGTTCGGGCTCATGGATCTCCATCGGCTGCAGATCCATGACCGTCTGCACATGCGCCAAGGCATCGCGCAGTTCGGCGGCGTCCTGCGCGGCTACGAACACGCCACCGGTGTTTTCCGCAATACAGGCGAGGCTTTCATGCGCCTCGTCCTCAAGGTCGAAACCGACCACGTGCGCCGTAAACTTCACGCCCTGCTCTGCGAGTTCCGCGGCCAGGGCGCAGGGGGTCGCATTGCAGGTCTCCACCCCGTCGGAGATCAGAACGACCGTGGCCGGAACGTCCCGGTAGGAAAGGGCTTCAGCGGCATGCCGCACCGCGGCTGAAATAGGCGTCTTACCCCTGGGCCGGATGGAATTTACCGTATCGATAAAGCTTGTTCGATCTACCGGCCCCGGCTCAATCAGCGTCTCGATATCGCGGCAATCGCCTTCCGAACGGTGACCATAGGCAACAAGACCTAGATTGGTGTCAGCCGACCAGCCGGTGACAAGATCGGCCAGAACCTCGCGCGCAATCTCGATCTTGCTGACGCCGTCAATCTGGCCCCACATAGACCCAGAAGCGTCATAGACAACCACGACATCTTCGGCCGATGTGGCAACCGAAACGGACATTAACGTCGCCACAGCCGAGACCAGGACGGACTTAAGAACCTTCATCATCATCTCCTGGATCGTTAATTGAATCATGCGGGGTGCAGGCTGTCGGTCGTGCTGGGTTGGGATTCTCCCAGGGCCCGTGCCTTCAGCTTGCGGAACTTGTCGGACATCTGCTCGAGACGAGCTTCCCATTCGGGATCGGGTTGCTGATCTTCGATCGTCCTGAAATAGACCTGCATCAGGCAGGTGATGGCGAAAGGCTCAAGAAGAGCCGCCTTGACGCTCCATGCAAACAGAATGGCGAAAACAAATCCGCCCGCTGCCCATGCGCCGGGCATGAGGTAAACGACAAGGCCCGCAGGGACCAGCATGATCAGGAACACGAAGAAGCTTAGCAGATAGACGAAGATTGCCAGCCAAGCGGCGTTCTTGAGCATTATCTTGTAGTTCTGGCCGTATAGAACGAGAGCTTCCCTCGCCGAAGCCCAGGGATTGCTGGAGCGGGTCCGCATGGCATGGGCGAGGATGACCTCGTCGATGAAACCGACTGCAACTCGCAGGAATGCGTGCAGAATGCCCGACAGCTGGCGCATACCGGGCAGCGGCAGAATGGACAGAATCCCACGCACCAGGCCGGTAATGGCAGCGATGACGCCCTTGATGAGCTGGTCGATGGCGAAGAGTACGCTGGCCTGTGCAAACCGCTCCTTTACCACGGCTGTCGCATGAGAGACCTGCGAGCGGCCATCCGGCATGGGCTTGCCGTCAAGTAGCTCGACCAGGACGGCAATGTGTCCGGCCTTCACAATGTACAAGATGTATTCGCGAGCCCAATACATGACGGCTCCGAAAAGGCCGAAGCCGATTGCCCCGCCCCAGAAGGTCGAACTTGTCTGGAACCCGGCCTCTCCTAAGGCACCGATACCATAGCCGATACCAGCGCCGGTTCCCGTCATCAGGATATACCCAAGGGCAATGCCGAAATATACAGCCATGCGCAGCACGATAAAGGGCATGGTCCGCGCCATTATCCCCAAGGCTACGCCAATGCTGAAATCCCACATACGAACCTCCAGCCATCAAAACGCGCGCAAGCTAGCGGGAGGAAAGCAAAAAAGCCCCCTTCATTTGAAGGGGAAACAATACGAAATCCAAGCTATACTGGCGTAAATGTCGGTATCCACCATATACTCCTTTTCGCAAGGGCGGCGAGGTGCCGGATGGTGAGCAGGCGAGGGGGGGGGAATTGCGTCCGATATTTCTTATGCTGTTTTCCGCACTTCTGATCGTTGCTCAATGGACAACGGTGGGCGCATCTGCAAGTTTTCCCGAGCTGCGAGGTGAGCCAATCCTTGAAGTGCGCGGCGCTATCGAGAACACCAATGCCAACGGTGTCGCACGATTTGACCTTGCGATGCTGCAAGGGCTGCCCACAACGCGACTGGAAACATCCACGGCTGTAACCGATGGAGTGCATCTCTTCGAAGGCTTCCTGATGCGGGACCTGCTAGCCCATGTCAGGGCGAAAGGTGAGACCGTGACCGCCACGGCTCTCAATAACTACGTCATAGACTTCGACATCGATGAGTTTGAACGTTTCGATGTCCTGGTTGCCTATCGCATGGATGGTGAACCGCTCTTGCCTAGCGATAAGGGACCGCTGTGGATTGTCTATCCCCGAGACCAGCATCCTGAGCTTCAGGACATCCGTTATGATTATCGCTGGGTCTGGCAGTTGACGCGGCTCGATATCCGATGAACAGATCGTGGCGCCCCTTTTTAGGCGTGGCCCTACTGGCCCTAACAATCGGCGCTTTTGCGGTCCTGATCGGCTATTCGCTGTTGCGCATTGCCGCCATCGAACGTGACATGCGCATTGAAGCGACACAGAACATGCTGTGGGTGATCTCACAGGCACAGGTGGCTGGCTATCAGCTAGGCGCTGCCGGCGTCGAGCGCGGCCTGGACGAAATCGATCAATCTGCGCTCGAAATGCGCCACAATGTCTTCCTCAGCCGCTTGGCATTGCTCAACGATGGGCCGCAGCGACGGCGTATGGAGGAACTCGGGTTTGCAGAGGCGCTCGATGAACTGGGCGTCCATCTCCTCGAAATGGGCACGCTGGTCGAGAATTTTACGCCAGCTGATGCACCTCGCCTGCGGGCGTTGCTTCAACCATACGTCATTCTGCTGGATCGTGCTGCCAATAAGGCGATGGTCGCCGAGTGGGACGCGCTTGGCAGCAAGCTCGACACGTCACGCGAGCAGCTCTGGCAGCTCATTGTCTCCATCGCCGGAACCGCTTTGGCCGGCGCAGCCCTTTGTGCACATCTGCTGATGGCTACCCGAGATGCAAGAAGGCGCGCGCGTCTTTTGGAGAAGGAGAAGGCATTCTCGGAACTGCTGATCGCCTCGAGCGGCGAGGGTATCATCGCTGTGGACCGCGAATGCCGCTGCACCGTCTGGAACGAAGCTTCCGAGCGTCTGTTCCGAATGCCTGCCGAAAAGACCATTGGATGCCGCTTGAGCGAGGTTTCAGGCTTTTTCCAGATCGACAGGGTCGAGCAGGCTATTGCCACATCTTTCAGGGGCCAACCGGCAGTGTTGCTGGATCAACCCTTCTTTCCCGAGCAGGGAGGAGACCCGTGTTACCTCGATCTGCGCTTCTTCTCTCTGCGCGAGGGAGAGCGGATCATCGGCTCCATCCTTCTTGTTTCCGACGTCACCGAACAGCGTGCGGCGCAGCGCCAGATCGCACATCATCGCAATGAGCTGGAGCAGCTGGTGCGTGCCCGAACCAAAGAGCTCAATGCAGCTCTCAAGCGCGAACGGGCGGCAGCCGATCTCTATCGCAATTTCGGTGCGATGATCTCGCACCAGTTTCGGACGCCGCTCGCGATTGTCGATTCCGCGCTGCAGCGCCTAATGCGGCGTAGCCGCCACCTGACGGCGGCGGAGGTAATGGAGCGGACAGAGCGGGCGCGCCATGCCATTTCCCGGATGACAGGTCTGATTGAAAGTACGCTGGATGCCGCGCGGCTTGATGCAGGTCAGATTGAAGTCCGTGCGCTGACGAGCGATTTCGGGCAGATTGTTACCGATGTCTGTGCGCGCCAGACCGAACAGACGCCAGAAAGACAGATCACGGTCGAACTGCCGGATAGGCAGACCATCCTTGCGCATTGCGACCCTGTCCATGCAGAGAACATTCTAGTCAATCTTCTATCCAACGCAGTGAAATACTCGCCACTCGAGACCTCAATTGCCGTGCGTGTCACATTAAATGCGGACCGGGTGAAATGCGCCGTGAGCAATCAGGGCAGCATTGATTGGCCATCGGAGCGCGAGGCACTGTTCGAACGATACTATCGGGGCAGCAACTCGGAAGGCCGGCCGGGAATTGGCATCGGTCTTTATATGGCCCGTGCGTTGGCCCGGATGCAGGGCGGCGATCTACGGCTCGAGCCTGGAAATGAGGCAGGATGGATCACCTTCACGCTCGTCCTCCCCCGGGCGAGCGCAGATGACGATCTTGACATGCTTTCTTCTCTTGCGGCGCCGGCATGATCGGCCACGCAAATGACCAGCAGGCCCGCTCGCTAATCCTTTGCGTCGAAGATGAGCCGGATCTGCGCCGCGACATAGCTGACGAGCTTTCAGAAGCCGGCTATGCGGTCATCGAGGCATGCGATGGACGGGAGGCGCTCGATCTTCTGGATGCTTCCCGCCCTGACCTTATTTTGTGTGACATTTCCATGCCCGGTCTGAGCGGCTATGACGTTTTGCGTTCGGTTCGGGCCAAAGGGCCAGATTACGCTGAAACCCCCTTCGTATTCCTCTCCGCACTGAGCGATCCGCGCGAAATCGTTGAGGGAAAACGCCTGGGCGCCGACGATTATCTCGTCAAGCCGATTGACTACGATCTCTTGCTTGCCACTGTCGATGCGCGGCTGCGTCAGATCGCGCGCATTCGCTCCGTGCAGAAGGTACGAAGTCCCGATCTCGACCTCGCAACCCTCTCAAAAAGGTTCACCCTCACGAATGCGGAGGCGCGGGTCGCCATTGCGCTAACGGAAGGCAAAACGCTGGCAGAGATTGCCAAGGCGTTCGGTGTTTCGCGAACCACGGTCGCATATCATCTGCGCAACATCTTCCAGAAAACCGGTGTGAACCGGCAGACCGAACTTGTTGCGGTGCTGATGCACGGATACCCGCCCAGGGAGATGTGAGCATTGTGGACTATTCCTGTCTTTCGGGAAGGTCGCTCGATGAGGCGGCCAGCAGCTATTCTCTGCGGCAATTGCCATGCTTGACGCTCAACTTGGCGCAAACTAGAGCGCCGTGCAGTAACGCCATGTCTATCACTCCAAAATCCCCTGCGATCAACCAGCAGGGGTGGGTTCAAACATGGGTCACTTCTCAATGGAAAAACCGCCCAATCCCGGGTCAGTTCTCGGCGGAAATCAACACGCTGAGCATATGAGCCGCGAGATACTTACCCTGCCGGTGGATCTCGACTTCGTGTCGGCAGCCGAGGAGGTCCTCGCCCGCTCGCACCGCGTCTATCCGGTAATGCGGGACGGCGAGGTAGCGGGGCTGCTGCATCGCTCCGACCTGCTCTCCGCAGCCTTCCTGACGGTGGCAGCGCGGCCTTGGCGTCAGCCGCTTCCCAGCATTGTCAGGGCATTCTCGATGGCTGCCCCGGAGGCGGTGTTGTCGAAGACGCACCAGCTGTGCGGGCCGACGAGCACTGGGTCTGCGAACACCCGGTCGATCGAATACCGCTCCAGCAAGTCCAGTGCGTGGTCAGATGCCCAGCTCTCAGTAAGCCTCCGGCGAGGACCGCAGCCGCCTCGGATCATCAGCGCGCCTGACTGCGGCTTTTCTCGAAGCCGGCCTTGCCGAGAGCGCGGCGTCTGGCGAGCTTTTTGATCCGGGTCTGGATTTCGTCTTCAGCAGCATGTGCGGGATCGAACGGGCGGCCGTGCCAGCGTTTGAGTTCGCGATGCTGCTCGTGTTTGGAATCGGTGATCGCGTCGAGGAACAATTCGAAGCCGGGGA
>NZ_VLJG01000068.1:0-9356 GCF_007829415.1 Aminobacter sp. J44
GGCATCGTTTCGACGGCAAGCCTGATCGTCGGCGTTGCCTCCGCCGCGCAGGGAGCCTCCGACATCATCGTGGCGGGTGTCGCTGGGCTCGTGGCCGGGGCCATGTCAATGGCGGCGGGTGAATACGTGTCGGTGAGCTCGCAGTCAGACACGGAGCAGGCCGACCTTGTCCGCGAACGCATGGAGCTGGAAACGCAGCCCGAGTTCGAGCGGGAAGAACTCGCACAGATCTACGTCCAGCGCGGACTATCGCCGGAGCTTGCGGCGCAGGTCGCCGATCAGCTGATGGCGAAGGATGCGCTCGAGGCGCATGCGCGGGACGAGCTTGGGCTTTCGGAGACGACAACCGCACGTCCGGTCCAGGCAGCTCTGACGTCAGCGGCGACGTTCTCTGCCGGGGCGGCGATGCCACTGCTGGCCGCGGTCCTTGCGCCTGCCGGCACACAGGTGTGGGTGACGTCGATCGCCTCGCTTGTGTTCCTCGCCGTTCTCGGCGCGATCGGGGCATGGGCGGGTGGTGCGAATGTATTGCGGGCGACATGGCGGGTCACGTTCTGGGGTGCGCTGGCCATGGCAATCACCGCCGGAATCGGCGGGCTGGTCGGCCAGGCGGTGTAGCCGTGGCATCGGACTGTCGATCGTGGCGACCATCGCGAACCGCATCGGCAGCCGGCTGAAGCTCAACTCCCCGCGGACGGGTCATTCCGATGCCATTGTGGCACTTGTGGCGTTGCAACCGGCTGCTGTCCAATCAGGCAGGTAGCCCGAACAACACCCACCCGAGCACACCAGATCCAACGATCGCAAGCACGACGTTCAGCTTCGATCGCCAGAAATAGAGGACAGCAAGGGCGGCCGCGAAGATCAGCATTCCGAGCAGCAGCGACTGCAACCTGCACGCCGAGGAAAACAGGCCCCAGCGCCGACTGGGTGATGTCCATCGTGAAGTAGAGCCATGACAAGGCGAACATCAGCACGAAGCCGGGCAGCATGAACCCTAGACCGGCCAGGAAACCTCCGAGGCGTTTACCCGCGAGCATGCCGATATGGACGCAAAGCTCATGCGCCTCGGGACCGGGAAGCACCTGATAGACGGCAAGGAGGCGGTTGAAGCGGCTGCTGGAAAGCCAGCGTTCCTCGTCGACCAGCTCGTGCCGGACCATGGCGATCTGCGCCACGGGGCCACCCCAGGCGAGCAGGCCGAACCGCAGGAAGCGCACGAAGATCTGCCATGGCGTCTGCGGAGGCGGCAAAGCCTCATCCTCAGGAACTCTCGGGGCGGCCTGGGGGGACGAGCGCAAATTCAACGCCAACCTCCCGCCTTCGCCAAAAGCCCGCCCGGCATTTCGCTCGTCCGCATAACGATCAACGCTTGGAAGCCGGGTCGTCCGCGAGTGCAGGAGAGCATATCGGCCGAAACAATTGTGGAAGACAGTATGGCGCGTCCTCCGTATCGGGTTGTCAGGACGCGATGACTGTACCGGCCCCTTGTGGGGAGATAGCGATCCCCATCTGAAACATCATGCTGCGGACGGCATTCTGTCAAGCAACGGACCGCGCTCGGCGCCTTGATGATGCGCCAGGCCGATCGCGAGACCGGTTTGCGCCTCCTACCCTGCGGCTAATCCCAATCAATCACATGTTAATTTATCGAGTTTTTGGAATCCAGAATTTGGTATCGGCGCGTAGGAGAACGCTGACGGGTTGCGGAGCCGTTGATGGGTCCGCTCGACCATTTTCCCCTTCTATCTGCTGGCAAACGCGATCAGCCGGTTCTTCGGCAGCTCGATGAAAATCTCGTCGCCCTCAGCAAGGCCGAGGCGCCGCTCAGCGTTGACGGAGAAGTCCGCGACCAGATCGCCGATCTCGGGCCCGGCGACGTGCGTGCGCCAGAACGAGCCGAGGAATTCCATCGAGAGGATCTTTACCCTGAACAGGTTGCGGTCCTCGCCCTCCGGAATGTCATGATGACCCGGCTTGCCATGCGGGACGATGTCATTGGGGCGGATGATCATCGTGCCACGCGTGCCCGCGGCGAGGCCATGGTCGTGGCAGGCGAGGGTGGTGGCACCGAGCCCTGCGCGCCCGTCGGCGCCGATGGTGACTGCTAGTTTGTTCGTCTCGCCAATGAAGTCGGCCACGAAGAGGCTTTGGGGCGAGCGATAGACCTCAAGCGGGGTGGCGACCTGCTCGATGACGCCGTGGTTCATCACCACGATCCGGTCGGCCATGGCGAGAGCTTCCTCCTGATCATGGGTGACCATGATGGTCGTCACGCCGAGCCGCTTCTGCAGTTCCTTGATCTCGTGGCGAAGGTGGACGCGCACCTTCGCGTCCAGTGCCGACAGCGGTTCGTCGAGCAGCAGCAGGCCCGGGGAGATAGCCAGTGCGCGCGCGAGCGCAACGCGCTGCTGCTGGCCTCCCGAAAGCTGCGCAGGATATTTTTCGCCTTGATCTGCAAGCCCGACAAGACGGAGAAGTTCTTCAACTCGCCGCGCAATCTGGGCGCTGGGCGTCTTGATGCTCTCCAGCCCGAAAGCGATGTTCTTGCTGATCGTGAGGTTGGGGAACAGCGCATAGGACTGAAAAACGATGCCGTAGTCACGCTGGGCTGGCGGCAGCAAGGAGATGTCACGGCCGTCCTGATAGACGAAGCCGTTGCTCTGCTGCTCGAGGCCCGCAATGATCCGCAACAGCGTCGTCTTTCCGCAGCCGGATGGACCGAGGAAACAGACGAACTCGCCCTTCCGCACTTGCAGGTTTATGTCCCTGAGCGCCTGGAAATGGCCGAAGGCCTTGCTGACATTTCTGATGTCAAGGTACGTGCCGGCGGAGCTGTCCGGTTTGTGTTCGGCATGCCGCTCCAACGCAACTTGCTGTTCCATATACATTCTCCCAAGTACCTCCGCAGTCATTGAGCGGCGACCAACGATGAAGGAAGGTTGAGGTTGCCCCGGCTCTTGCTGGAGCGGGCGGCAGCGCACCGGTCGCGAAATTCCTGGCTTGCCGGCTCTACCTTGCCGAACCGGTTCGGATCATAGAGGCTGGTATCGATCGACGGCGACCTGCCGCTGATCATGTCGGCCACAACCTGACCGAAGCCGCCGGAAGCCGCAAGTCCTGAGCCACAGCATCCGCCGGCAACGATGAGGCCCGACGTTCCGTCAGGGCGCCCGACCACGAACTTGCCGTCCGGCGTGTACATGGAAAGTCCGGCGATGTGGTGCGCGAAGCCCCACTTGACGACGTCCGGAATGATCGGCTCGAGCGCGGAAGCCTGCTCGACGAGCAGGTCGAGATCATAGGCGTCATCGAACAGGTTCATGTGGCCCATATCCTCTTCGAGCTGCAGCGGATCGTATGTTCGTGACTGGGGCTCCTGAAGACCCACGAGGAGCCCTCCGACTTCGGAACGGAAATAAGCCCTGACATCCGGAAGCTGGACGTTGGGCTGGCCCGGACGGCCGGTCCCGTCGGGTTTGGTGATCCAGTAGTGGCTGCGGGTTGGGGCACCAGGGAAGCCGAAGTTGATCGAGCCTGCAACAGAAATTCCCCACACGCCTGGGGCGCTGACCACCCATCGCGACTGTATCGGGCCTTCCTCCGTCTCTACACCGACGATCTGGCCGTCTTCCGCGATCAGCCCCGTCACATTCACGCCACGCCTGACGCGGGCACCGGAAAGCCGTGCGGCCCGAAGGTAGCTCGTTGCCAGCAACGCGCCATCGGCATAGCCGTCCTCGGGCACGAAGATCGTTCGCACGGCATTGTCGAGCTTGAGCCAAGGCACCAGCTCGCTTGCTTCGTGAATGTCGATCTCCCGAACGCCGAGCCCGGCCCTTTGCATGACGGCCTCCATCGCCACCATCTCCTGCAGGCGCGGCTCGCTGAAGACCGCGCGCACGCTGCCATGCTGACGGAAGCCAAAGGGTTCTCCGAGGATTTCTTCCAGCTCTGCGATTGCCTCGCGGGTGCGATTGATCATCCGGATCGTGCTGACGTCGGACCGGCTGTGCGTGAAGCAGCCTGCGGAACGCGCGCTCGCACCGCTCGCGAGCTCATTTCGTTCCAGTACCAGCACGTCGCTGATCCCGCTTTTCGTTAGGTGGTAAGCCACCGACGCGCCGATGACGCCGCCGCCGATTACGATGACATCTGCCTGATCAATATACTGGCTCATGGTTCACCTATCAGAAGCGATTGGCGCGATAGGGCGCAAGATCGATGAATGGCTTCCGCCGCGCGATGATATCGGCCACCAGCCGCGCCGTAACGGGGGCGCTGGTCATGCCGTTATGACCATGCCCGAAGGCGAGAATGACATTGGAGCCTGGGGCCGCGCGGTCGATGACCGGCAGGGAATCCGGCAGGCACGGCCGATTGCCCATCCATCGCGTCGCACCCTCAAGCTGAAGGCCATCGATCCAACGGGAGGCCATTCGGCCAAGCCGGTCGGAACGGGAGAAGTTAGGCTTCGCGCTTGGCCGCGCGAACTCGACGGTTCCTGCGAGGCGGATTCCGTTTGCCATAGGCGTTGCGTAGAACTTGCTGCTCGCGAACGAGACCGGCAGCGGAAGCTCGACGCCGGGGGTCGGCAAATCCAGGTGATAGCCGCGCTGACGCTCCAGAGGGACATCGAGGCCGCGGGTGCGGGTAAGTTGTCGTGAGGCGGCGCCTGTCGCAACGATAACCTGCCCAGCCGAGATGACCCGCGCGCTGGCGAGGCGCACGGATGCGCCGTCACTCGTATCGGAGATCGACAGAGCCTCGTCTCTTAGGAATTTGGCGCCAGCTCCACATGCTGCATCGAAGAAGCTGGTGACGAGCTTATGCGGATCCGCGATATAGGCATGGTCAGGCTGGAGTACCGCGCCCGGAAAGCGCCGCCCCAGAACCGGCACCAGTTCCTCAATTTGGTCGGTGCTCAGGACTTCATGGCGTGCACCGCGTCGTGCACGTGCTTCCCAGGAGGACAGCGAAGACTGAAACGCGGACGCGGTTTCATAGACCGTCAGGGACCCCGTCCGGCGGATCAGCGCGGAAGCGTTCGCGAACTTCAGGATCGGCTCGTAGCATTGGTGCGTGCGGGAGTGCAGCGCATAGAGCGCATCGCAGATCCTCTCGAACCGGTCCGGGCGGCTGGAAGCGAGAAACCGCAGCAGCCACGGCATCGCCTGCAGCGCGTAAGACGGGCGGATCACCAGCGGGCCGTCCTGTTCGAGCAGCCATTTCGGTACCTGCTTCAGCATCCCGGGTGTGGCAAGGGGAATACAGCTGCCCGGGCTGATTGCACCTGCGTTGCCGGACGAGGCGCCCGCGGCGGGTCCTTCCCGGTCGACGATGGTAACACGATAGCCTTCCTGAAGCAGCGTGATCGCTACGCAGGTGCCGACAATTCCCGCCCCGAGAACGATCACGGAGCGCTGCGAATTTTCTTGTTCAAGCATTTGGGGCCTCGATGTCGCGCCTATCGGGCGCGCCACTTCTGGGTTCTTCTGGAAAGGAATGAGCTCGCGACCAGATGCAGGATGCGGGCGGCGATACAGGTGACCACAATCACCAGCGCCATTGCTGCCGCTCCGGCATATTCACCGGCGTCGTCCATGTTGATGATTGCGATCGCCGCGAGCGTGGTGTTGTGGCTGTAGAGGAACACTGCTGCAGAGACCGTATTCATGGCGCTCAGGAACAGATAGATCCAGATGTCCAGCAGCGCTGGTACGCAGAGCGGCAGCGTTACGCTGAAAAGGATCTTGGACCGCGGCGCCTTGAGCGAGTCCGATACCATCTCGAACTCGTTGTCGAGCTGGCGCAGTGCCGTGACCGCAGTCAGATGGCTGACGGTGAAGTAGTGAATGATGGTCGTGACGACGAGGATCGTCATCGTACCGTAAAGGTGCTGAAGCGGGTTCGACGGACTGTTGATGTAGAGCAGCGTTGCGAGCCCCAGTACCAGCCCCGGAATGGCAAGCGGCATCAGCGCCAGGGACTGGTAGCTGCTGCGAAGCCACTTCGGTGCTCTCGATTTCTCAGTCAAGTAAGCACCCGCGAAGATGACGACCACGCCGATTGTCGCCACAAGCAACGCCAGCCGCAGCGAGTTAAAATAGCTTGCCCAACCGCCGCCGCTGAAGCGATGGAACTCGTAGTTCCGTAGCGTGAGTTGCATGTTGTACGGCCAGAACTTGATGAAGGAAGCATAGGCTGGGATCACCACCATGGCCGCGATGGCGACCGCGATGATGAGGCAGAAGGCGAAGGCTGCCCAATCGCGGGTTGGATTTGGCTTGGGAGCAAACGGGACCGACTTGGACGTTAGCGTCAGCGACTGGCGCTTGCGGACGTGGCGGTCGATAAAGAACGCGACGATTGCGGGAGCGAGCATGACGATGCTGACAACCGCGCCCATCTGGAAATTCTGTTGACCGACGACCTGCTTATAGATTTCGGTGGCGAGCATTGCGTACTGGCCGCCAATGACCTTCGGGATGCCGAAGTCCGTTACGCACAGTGTGAAGGACACGATGATCGCGCTTACGAGACCGTATTTGGTGCCCGGAAGGGTAACCGTCAGGAATGTCTTGAGGCGGCTGGCCTTAAGGGCGGTCGCGGCTTCGTAGAGGCGTTCGTCCGACAGTGCGATCGCCGTGCTGATGATGATGAACACATGGGGGAAATGGGCGATCGTCATGGCGATGACGATGCCGATCGGCCCGTAGATGGAGTGCCCCATCATCAAGTCGTTCAGGTATCCCTGGGCGCCAAACAGCTGCGTCAGCGCCATCGCCGAGAGTAGTGACGGCGTCAGCAGAGGGAGAAGCGCAACGCTCCGGAAAAAGATCTTGAAGCGCATGCAGCTGTGCGACAGGCACAGCGCGAAGAGATAGGCGAGGAACACGGTGATCACCGTGCTGACGACGGCTATGTACAGCGTGTTGCCGATGATCGACAGGGCCGAATACTCGGTGAAATAGTCAATGAAATTGCGGGGACCGACGAACTCGCCCGACGGGGACTGCAGGCTTCGGATGAAGATCGCGAAGATCGGGAAGATCGCGAACGCCATCAGGAAGGCGATCAGCGCGCCCAGGATGACGGTGGATTTGCTGATGCGCGTCCGGGCTCCGGCGGAAGTCAGGCCGTGGCTCTGCCGTACCCAGCTTGGTGCGAGCGACATTGGAGATACCTGAAGTCGAGAATGCTGGCATGGATGCCGGGGAGAAGGTCTCTGGCCCCCGGCATCCGGCGATCGGAAGGCTTACTTCGGCTCAGCCTTTGATCCGTAACGCTTTTCCCACTCCGCGAGGATGCGATCGCGGTTCTGTGCCGCCCAGGCGAAATCCTGGACGAGGATGCGCTGGGTCACGTCCTCTGGCACGCCCGGCAGCTGCACGCCAAACTCCGGCATCGCCACGATCGCGCGCGTCTTGCCGTAGATCTTCATGGCTTCATCTGACGATGCCCACTCGGCCAGCACCTTGGCGGCCTCAAGATTCTTCGTGCCCTTGACGACGGAGAACACGTTCAGGTCCCAGCCGAGCGCTTCGTTCGGCATGATGATCTCGATCGGTGCGCCTTCCTCCTGAAGACGTGAGCCGCGCAGCTCGAACGCAAGGCCAACAACCGTGTCGCCGCGGCCCGACAGAACTGCCGGCGCGCTGCCCGAGTGGGTGTAGCGGCTGATGTTCTCGTGGAGCTTGTCCATGAAGGCCCAGGCTTTCTCCTCGCCCCACGCCTGGATCCAGGCCGAGACATACATGAAGCCGGTGCCCGAGGAGGCCGGATGCGGCATCACGATCTGTCCCTTGAGCGACGGATCGAGAAGGTCGTCCCAGGTTTCCGGCTGCTTGATGCCTTTCTTGCCGCCTTCGACCTTGTTGTAGATGATGGCCGATGCCCAGCCTGACGTTCCGAACCAAGACGCCGGTTCGACGCTGTCGCGGAACTTCTGCTCAAGCTTCATTGCGTTCTCTGGAATGTAGGGCTCCAGAATCCCCTGCGACTTGAGGTAGTCGACATTGGTGACGGCCAATCCCCAGACGGCGTCGGCGCGCGGATTGTCCTTCTCCGCCAGCAGCTTGGCTGCAACAACCCCAGTAGAATCACGCACCCAGTTGATCTTGATGTCCGGATGGGCGGTCTCGAATGCTTCCTTGTAGGGAGCGAGGTCGTCGTTCTCGAAGGCGGTGTAGACCGAAAGTTCGGTTTCGGCATGCGCGGAACCCAGCAGGCTGCCCAGCGCAAAGGCGACTCCAAGTGTTAGCCCGGCAAGTCGGTTGAAGTGCATTGTCCTCTCCATTGTTCCCCATGGCCTCCATCGTTGACGCGGCGGCTTCCGAACGCTTGCAAAACAAATCTTATTTGTCCAACCTATAATCTCAAATGACGGTATTGATAGAATCGAACAATTGAGGGGAGGATGAACTACCTTCATCTGCGTGCCTTCTACGCGGTTGCGAGCGAGCGCAGCTTCTCGCGGGCGGCACAGGTGCTCAACGTCACCCAGTCGACCCTCTCCAGCCAGGTAAAGGCCCTGGAGGAGACCTATGACGTGCGGTTGCTCGACCGCAGGGGCAGGAATGTCGTTCCGACGGATATCGGCGAGGTGCTTCTGGCGCAGTGCCGCGAGTTGTTCCGCCAACAGGACGAAATCGAGGATCTGCTCAATCAGAGCCAGAAGCTGAAGGCCGGACGGCTCAAAATCGGTGCGGACGGCCCACGACATGTGCTCCCGGTTCTCAAGAGCTTCATGCAGCTTCATCCCAATATCAAGATCTCGCTGACGAGCGGCAATGCGAGGAAGGTAGCTCATGATCTCCTGAGCTATGAGACGGACGTTGCAATCGTCGCTATCGAGGATGGTGCCCATTCGCAGCTTCATCTCGAGCCCTTCGCGCGCTATGCGCTGGTCGCCTTCGTTCCGCGCGACCATGAGCTGGCGCGCAAGCCTGTGATGGAGCTGAGTGACTTCGTGAACGAGAACCTCTTCGTGCGCGAGCCGACGTCGCTGACCCGGCGTCTCCTGATGCGGAGCTTTGACAGGGCAGGGGTTGTCCCGCGTCACATCATCGAGATGGACAGCCGCGAAGCCAGCCGCGAGGCCGTAGCCTCGGGCCTCGGCATATCGGTCATGAGCGAGCTGGAGTTTCCGAACGGAGACGACCGGACCGTAGCATTGGCGATCAACGACCCATCACTCCGAATAACGGAGTATGTGGCGTGCCTGCGAAACCGCAGGGACACGCGCACGATTCGCGAGTTCTTTAACGTGGCGCGGCGGTTCCGTAATGTGTGAAGCCGCCTTGGGAGCACCACATGAAAAACCCGCCGTGTCCGGCGGGCCAGACCACTGACAA